>CALBOT010000001.1 GCA_937896695.1 uncultured Candidatus Nitrosopelagicus sp.
GTTATTATTACGAGAAATATGCTTTAAGATCGTGGACATCTCTGTAGGACATACACCAGATTCGGATGACGCATTCATGTTTTATGCAATGTTTACCGAGAAAGTGAAATCTGATGATTTCTCTGTTACACACGTTATAGAAGATATTGAAAACTTGAATAAAAAAGCAAAAAATCCAGAACTTGATGTTACTGCAGTGTCAGTACATGCTTGTGCTTACATACCAAATTATGTGATGTTAAGAAGTGGGGGGAGTTTTGGGATCAATTACGGACCAATCATCACAGCCAGAGAACCAATGACTATAGAGGAAATAAAAAAATCAAAAATTGCAATTCCAGGAGAAATGACATCAGCGTATTTATTGTTACAGCTTATGATTGGAAAATTTGATTATATTGAAATGAATTTTAGTGATATACCTGAAGCAGTGAGAAGCGGTAAAGTAGATGTTGGTTTAGTAATTCACGAAACACAGTTATCATTTGATGAAGAAGGAATACAGAAAATTCTTGATATAGGTAAATGGTGGCATGAAAAATCAGGAGGATTGCCAGTTCCATTAGGAGTTAATGTGATGAGTGAAAAATTAGGCGAAGAACTAATTTACAAATTCGACAAATACCTTCAGGAATCCATCAAATTTGCAAGAGATAACATACATGATGCACTTGATTATGCTATGAAGTATAGTAGAGGAAAATCACGAGAATTAATTGAAAAATTCGTTCTAATGTATGTCAATGAGGTTACCGTAGATATGGGTGAAGCAGGAGAAAAGGCTGTACGATTGATGTTTGAAATGGCAAGAGAAAAAGGACTGGTCCCTGACTTTGAATTAAAAATTTCAAAACCACTTTAATTATTTTTTATAGATTCTAAAAAAAGATGAGACAGATAATGCCCCTCCTGCTAGAAGAATAACAAGTCCAATTGAAAATTCAATTATTAATCGATTGTGAACTTCTTTGTATTCAGATTTCAATGATGCATATATTTCTGAGTCCATATTTTCAAAGTATTGAATTTGAGGATAATCATAAAAAGTTACAAATGAACCTAAAATTAACAAAATCATTCCGATGAAAAACCACGTAGGATTTTGTATGTTTATCAATCATTATTTCAAAATATGAATCAAAGATAAATTGTTCATACTGCTTATATTCAAAATTTACTTATTCTATACATGAAAACAAACCAAAATAATGATTCAACATATGATTACTCTGGACTTTTCATTGATGATGAAGAATTCTAATTCTGAAAACATCGATTCAGGATCTAGTTAATATTATCCAGAAAAGGAAAACATTCATGAAGCTTTTCTTGGATTTCGATCCTTGTTCAGAATGTAAAGAAATGATGAATGAGTTAGCATCTGAAGAGATGCTTTTTGCAGATGACGAAACAAGAGCAGACGTATCAGCAAAATTCCTAAGACATTTAACATACAATCACAATGAGGTTGTAAAAGCAGTGATGTCAGAGGTAAAAAGCCAAAAAAGAAGTCCAGAGTTTGACCTATACAAATAATTAAACGGTCACTTTTTGTAAGAGTAATTCTTTTAGATCATTAGTATTTGTTGCAGTACCAAGTCTATTGCGAAGCTGTGCACCGCCAACAGTTCCTTTTGTAAATCTAATTGACTGCTGTTTTATATTTGCGAATCGGATATTGTATTTTTCAGTAAGTTCAAGATACTTAACGAATGCTTCCAGTCTGTCCGTAAGAGTGTATTTTTTGTATACGCCATTTTCAAGATAATCATTAATTTGTTCAAAAATGAATGGGTTGCCCATGGCCCCTCTGCCAATCATCAAATAATCACATCCAGTGTAATCTAGAACTTTTTTTGCAATTTCAGGAGAAGTGATGTCACCATTTCCAACCACAGGTACAGAAACATTTTGTTTTAATTTTTTAATCATTTCCCAATTAGCATTACCAGAATATCCTTGAGAAACTGTTCGGGGGTGTAATGTCATCATTGCAATACCTTCTTGCTCTGCAATTTTTGCAATGTCTAAGAAGAGAGAATTATTTTCTTCAGTAACACCTATTCTCATTTTTAATGAAATAGGTTTTTTTACAGTATTAACTAGTGTTCGAAATATTTGACGTGTAAGATCTGCATTTTGTAATAATGCACCACCGGCCATCTGTTTTGTAATGTGTGGGGCAGGACACCCCATGTTATAATCAATCATATCAAAATGAGGCTCCACAATTTTTGCTGCCTTTTCCAAAGCCACCAAATCAGAGCCAAATAATTGAACTGACAAAGGACGTTCTTTTTCAGAAAATTCAATAAATTCGGTTATGTTTTTTGATTGGGATTCTAGCTGTTCATGTTTTGCGACAATAGCATTAACACTAGTAAGTTCAGTAACAACAAGACCTGCACCCATTTCCTTACACATTATACGTAAGGCAGGATCACTAACCCCAGCCATAGGAGCCAAGAAAACCTTACTTGTGAAATTTGGAAGTTGAACCATATGAATAATATGCCGAATTGTTAATTAAATCTAGATTTCCTAAATTATGTAATGTTAGTGGATAAGAAAATTTTAGCAGGCGGAATATCAATGATTGTTGTCGGAATGATACTTTCAGGAGTTCTATCAGATATGACTCCAGTTGGCCGAGAAGGAATGACTGAAGAAGAAAAGTATGAATTTATGGTCAATGAAAGAGAAAATGAAGATTTTAAAACACTTGCAGGAATTTTGGTAGGAATTGGATTTTTACTAATTTTGATTAGTTTTGGAGCACGTAGAAAAAGAAAAGGTGGTGCAAAGAAAACAGAGAAGAAACCTGCAACTAAGTGAAGGTTTGAAGTGTTTCAAAGTATGTGTTTCGTTGGATAGGTTTTCGTCCAATTTCTTTTGCTAGAGTTGCTAATTCCAATAAAGATGAATTTGTAGGTTTGCCTGCTGCACGATAAATTTCCTCAGAAAATGCGGTTCCAACCAAATCATTTCCTCCATGAGATAATGCGACTTGAGCAAGCTTTGTTCCATAAGCAACCCAGTATACAGAAATATTCTTGAGAGTTTGTGCAAGCATTAATCTTGACAATGCAATGATTTTCAGGTCATAAATTGAGGAAGACTCGTGGGTTACTTGGTGTTTTTTTTCTAGCTCAGTATTATCAAGACTAAATTTTAATGGAATCAAAGTGATAAAGCCATTAGTCTTTTTTTGTAACTCCCTAATCTTAATAAGATGATCTATAATATGTTCTGGTTTTTCAATATGCCCATACAACATTGTTACATTACTTTTTATTCCAAGATTATGTGCAATTTCAATTGTATCAAGCCATTCTTGTCCAGTACATTTTCCTCGAATTATTTCTGACCTAACATCAGAATGAAATAATTCAGCACCACCACCAGGCATGGTATCAAGACCTGCATCTTTTAATCGAGATAAAATTTCAGTTATGGAATTTTTTGTTAATTTTGAGAGAAAGAAAATTTCTGCTGCAGTAAATGCCTTGATAGTCATATCAGGATGTTTTTGTTTAATTGTAGACATCATTTGTTCATAATAATCTAGTTGTAGTTTAGGATGAAATCCTCCTACAATGTGGACTTCGGTTGCACCCAAATCTTTTGCAGCTGCAACTCGTTTTTCTATTTGATCAGGAGTAAGTGTATAAACATCATCTTCTCCACCTTTACGATAAAATGCACACATTTGACAGCTTGCAGCACATAAGTTAGTGTAATTCATGTAATATGAGGCTGCAAAGGATACAGTATCTCCAACCAGTTTTTTTCTTACAATATCAGCTGCTGCACCAACCACGTGGAGATTATCATCATTAAGTAACTCCATTCCGTCGTCGAATGTCAGTTCTTCACCGTTTATTGCACGTTCAATTGCAGTTGAACTTCCTACAAGTTCTTCTAACATGATTAACTCAGTAACAGTGAAAATATAAAACAATGTAAGTCAAGTTTTAGTATGGTACTGCCTTTAGTTGATGAAGATAAACCAAAGTGTTTTTTGTGTCATGATACATTTGATGACTACGAGACTCTACGAAAACATCAAGATACAGTGCACAAAGACTTTTTCGAATATCATGAGAAAAAGAGAGGTCCAGCGCCTGGCGATGTATCTATTTTTTAGATTTTTGAGATTTTAGTAGTTCCAGAGCCTTTTGTTTACCCATATTTGCCAAATCATAATCCTTGTCTATCACAAGTGCTTTTTTAAAGCATGTCAAGGCAGAATCAAGTTTTCCTAATTCACCTAAAGACACCCCCTTACAAGCAAGGGCCATTGCAAATCTAGGCTTAATCTTTAGAGCAGAGTCATAACATTCTATAGCTTCGGAAAATTTTAACTTTGCATGTAGTAAAGTTCCTTTTCCAACTAGTGCATCTAAATTTTTTGAATCTTCTTTTAGAACAGAATTGTAAGTTTGAAATGATTGAGAGTTTTTTCCCATTCGTTGTAATGTAGCAGCTTTATCTAACAGTGTAGGAATATGTTTTGGATCAGAATCTAGAATTTTTTCATATACAAGTATGGCTTCTTCATATTCTTGATCTTCAGCAAGATCAGATGCTTGTTCCAACATTTTTTGGAATTTGTTTTCCACTAGTTAGAATAATATTTCCTAGATAATATTATTATTGTTTAATCTTCCTGTATATTCCAAAACCAATTAGAACAAAAATTCCAGATACTATTCCAATCAATACCATAAGAGGAGTAAAATCTTCAGAGAAATATCGTGATTCAATCCATGCATTTGGCAACACAGTGATAAAATCATTTCCAGAAAAATCTTCTACATATCCAATAGCAAGAGCCAATTTTCCTGAAGAATCATTTTTGTCAAAAACCGCTAAATAGTATGTGCCAGGTGCTTCTAACTCTAGATCAATTTCTTGTCGTTCCCAATATGTTATTTGACCAAATGGTTCATAGAATTCTTTTGAAGGTATGGATCCATTGAAATCAAAGACATATGCATCATAACCATCAGGAATAGGATAATCAAAATTTTTGTTAACATCAATTACTTTTAGTTCATCTACTAGATCAAGAAATGTCGCAGGTCCTATCAATACAAGGGATGGAGTAAAATTTTTCAAATTATCTAATTTCGGAATTACAATACTGCTGTAAAGTCTATCATCTTTTTTTGCTTCAAACTTGTAAAACAGTGTATTGCCTTCAAGCTCTTCATACATTGCCCAGGATATCACAGGATCAGGAATTTCTAATGCAGATTCATAATCAATATTGTTCCCATCAGTTGGAATTAGCTTATGTCCAAATGCACATGAGGGTATCATCAATAAAAAAAATAGTCCAATGAATACAATTTTCTTCATGAATAATATTGTACATTTGAGAATTTAACACATTGATGCTCATTTTGCATAGTGCCTGTTTCTAGGCATAAATACTAGTGCTAACATTGAATTTTTTTGCGTTTGTTAAATAGGTAATTTTTAGGATAGTTGACATGGAACTAAAACTGCCATTCAAATTAAGAATAAAATATCTTAATTCAAGTGAAAAAGGTTTTGAAGGAAAGGCTGTATTTCATGAAAAGGAATACTCAATAAACATTCATGCACATACTAATGAAAAAACAATCAAAGTTCCTTTTCCAGTAATGGGCGTAACTGATAATGAAATATTAGTTAGAATCTCTGGACCATCAGGAGTTTACGTCCAAGATCATGTAAAATTCAAAGAAGAATCAAAATGGATAGAGATAGATTCCAATACAATATTTTCAGAGATTGAAAATAATCAAAATAAATTTGACATCATGGAAATATTTGTAAAATAACTAAGACCACGAACAAAAATTATTCTTAGATAATTCCCCAAAGAAAAATCCTATCGATATTCTATTTCGTAATCCAGATACAGATTCAATCTGATGATAAAATTTTGGATTTAATACTACCATATCTCCTTCAATAGGAGATATCTTTGTTTGGTTAACATCTTTGATGAGTTTAGACGAATATCCAAAATCAGGTTCACGCATACGTTCATCATTTCTACTCCACATTTTATGGAAAATGGTTAGTTCTCCACCTTCTTGGGGTGATTGAAGATAAAGAATTGCAGATAATTGATTTTTAAGACAACTAACATTATAGTGATTCATCTCAAAATGAGAATTATCACGATGTAGATGTACAGAATCATTATTTCCATGAATTCGTATTACAGCATCCGAGTAGGTCATGCCATTTTCAGATGCAGTAGTAATTTGTTTTTGAAATATTTTTGAGATCGTTTTGTGCATAGAAATTATAGGAGAGGTGTTTTGTGCAAATAATTTTTTCAAAAAATCATTAGATTTTTTTGCGTTTGAGAAATATTGAGATTTTTCATAGATATGAGAGCTAAGAGATGTGCCAAATTTTTTAGTATTTTTGTTTGTTATTAAAATATCTGAGATTTTTGAAGATAGTGATGAACAATCAGTTTTTGATAAAATCTCAGGAATTATCAAAGCTGGGACTTTTCCAGAAATCAGTTCGTTATACGAAGAGAGTTTAAGTAGAGTTTGAGGAGACCACATCAGTATCCGCCGGCGCCAGAATGAGAAACGTTACATACAAGCCTATTTTCTGAATTTCTACCTGAAATTTCACATTTTACAAATTTATCCTTCAAATTGTCT
>CALBOT010000002.1 GCA_937896695.1 uncultured Candidatus Nitrosopelagicus sp.
TTTATGCCATTTGCAGGACGGTATACACTAACAGGCAAAAATGTTAATCTTAACAAATATCGTGGAGAACCAGAATTGGAGAATGCATATGATTATCTTGTAAAGAATATTCCAGAAAACGAATCAAAGTGTGTTGTACTAAACCATGATTGTGATTTTGATATATCAACAGGAAAACAATCACAAGAATTTATTCCTGTTAATTTTGATGAAAAATCAAATTTTGTCGCATCTGTATTTTCAAAAAGAAAATATGAGTATGAAGATGAAACCATTCCATCTGAACAGGATTTAATTAAATTATTACCAAAGTGTTATGAAAATTTTGAAAAAGTGAGAAAAAGTATCAATTGGTCATCAGAGACTAGAATAATTTTAAAAATTAACGATGATTCATACGCAGTTATTTCATGTGATGGTACAGGATACAAAACTTGTTCATCTGCAGAAATTAAAAATATTAATCAATTTTTGATGATGACCATGGATACAAGATTACTAAAATGGATTTTACAAGGGCCTCGAAAAGCACATTGGAGTATTGCAGATATTGGGTGTCATATTACATACAAAAGAATTCCAAATACATACGAACGAGGATTATACTATTGTTGGAATAATTTCTATTCAAATAATTATAATTAGAATTTTTTAAAAACTATTACATTGTTGCTTGTGCTGCTTGGTGGAACATCTCACTCTTTGCACAACCTGCTGCAAGTTCGTCACCTGCACCTCTTCTCATAAGACCTCTGTAAAGACCGTCTTCGAGTTTTACACCTTCACGTTGTTCCCATTCCTCAACAGTGATAGAATATTTCTTTTGGATTCTGTCTCTGTACCATTCTGGAATTACATTGAATGCACAGAATGGAATAATTCTAAGGTCTGGAGTAACATAGTGAATATCACATCTTTGTAATCTTTCTAAATCTTCATTGTACTTGTCTTGGAAGTGCATCATTCCTAAGAATAGACCTTTGACATGCCATGAACCTACTGCTTCAAATGATCTCTTCATTAAGATATTTCCAAACATCTTTGCCAAATCTAATCCGGCTGGTTGGTTTTCTTTATTGATGAATCCTTTGAGTTTTCTTACAACTTCAAGCATTGTAAAGTACTTGTTTGCACCAGAACGGATTTGTTCTGCTTTGTCTTCAAATAATTCTAACATACCTTGAATATCACAGAATCTTGTCATTGGAACAAGTTTCTTTGTATCTGCGTCTTGGAATACATAAGCTCCTGCTCCACATGCAAAGTGAATAGATAATTCGTATTTTGGTTTACTTGAGAATGCTTCAATGACATTTGTCAATGGCATACAACTTGGTACTGGATACCAATCATCAACAGTAACTTGACCTTCAGTTTGTTCTTCAATTCTTTGGATACAATCAGGTACAGTGATTCTATATTTTTCACGTTCTGATTTTCCCATTCTTCCAGTAAGTGATACTGGTTGGAAGTTTACTGCATGAACAACGTCCAAGTTCTTTTGTGCATATCTGATGATTCCTCCTAATTCATGATCATTAATTGATTTGATAACAGTTGGAACAAATACAACAGTTGTTCCAGTTTTTCTACAAGTGTCTAGTGCATATGGAATTTCCCAGTGGTTTTTAGGATTTGTTCTTGCAGTTACACCATCAAAGCTAAGATACAAATTGTTACAACCTGCCATTCTTACTTCGCGTCCTGCTTCTGGATCCATTGCATGTCGAATTCCATTTGTATTCATTTGAATATGTTCAACACCTTCTTCTTTCATAATTTTGATTAAATCTGCAATATCTTCTCTAAGCATTGGTTCACCACCAGTAATCTGCATAGAGTTTCCTGGAATTGGTCTTTCTGATCTTAATGTTTTCATCATTGCTCGAACTTGATCATGATTTGGTTCGTACATGTAAGCACCTTCTAGACCTTTCTTGACATAGAAGAAACAATACCAACAAGTAAGATCACATCTGTTTGTAACAATCATGTTTGCTAATCCACTGTGTGACAAGTGATTTGAACATAATCCACAATTGTTAGGACAAGAACACTTGTCTTCCATAATTACATTTGGAGCATGTGCGCCTTTTCCATCAACCCAGTATGTACTGAATTTTTTATACATATCATAAGAACCGAAATAAAGTTCCTCAGTTTCACCATGTGTTGGACAAACTTTGGACATGAAGACTTTGCCTTCTCTTTCAAAAACTTCAGCATCTAAAATCATGTTACAATCAGGACAAATACTTTGGGTAAATCTAATAGTAGATTTCTTACCTTGTGATTTTGATGACTGATTGGATATCTGAATTAGAGCCATTTACTAACCTTCTCAGGAATTAGTATATAATCCCATTCCTACCATCCACCGGATGAATTAGGGAACGATCATAGTCAATTTAAATAGAGAATTTAATAATTCTGTTCGTGAGTATTTCTGATAAAACAAAGAAATCATTAGAGAAAATTGGGTTAACTAGCTACGAAATTCGAGCTTATACAACCCTAATCAAAGATGGGGAAAGTAATGCATCAGAAATTAGCCAAAATTCAGGAGTTCCATATTCAAAAATCTACGAAATATTAGGTACACTGGAAGAAAAAGGATGGATCGGCTCAGATGATTCAAGACCTACAAAATATTTTGCAAAGGCACCATCAAATGCATTAGAAACAACAAAACAAAATGCAGATAGTATTTTTTCAGAGAACAAAAATGTCATTTTATCAGAATTAGTTCCACTTTATGAAAAAACCGGCACTAGTGAAAAACCAGATATCTGGTTTATTTCCGGCGCAATGAATATTGTTTCAAAAATTATGGAGATGGTAGAACATTGTAGAGAAGAAGTAATGATTGCAGTTCCTCAAGCAGGAGAATTGATTGTAAAACAAGCCCTGCCAAAACTTAGACAATTACACGATAAAGGAATAAAAATTACAATTCTCATCTCAGACGAGTTTGATAAAGAGTCTATCAAAGCAATTTCTCGAGTTGCAGATGTTAAAGTGAAAGGAGGTTTATTTGGAGGAGGTATAATTTCAGATAAACGATATGTTGTAATTTTGTTAGGTCCTGAAATTAGTAGTTCCAGTTCATCTGAAATAGTAGCAATTTGGGCAGATCATGCTGGGTTAGCAGGATTTGCAAGAGAGTATTTTGATTTCTTGTTAAAAGATGCTAAAAAAACATAATTTCAATTACTTAGAATTATTGAAAATTTATTAGATTAAAGAAATTAGATTATTCATGGATGCAATGGATGAAGAAGTACTGTTTGTAGGAACTGCAGAAGCCGAACATACAGAAATGTATCTTAAAGCAGTTTGGCATATTAGAGAAAAAGGTGATGATGTTAAAATTAGTACAATTGCAAAAAGATTGAATGTTAGACAACCAAGTGTTGTACAAATGCTAAAAAAATTAGCAGAAAGAGATTTGGTTACATACAACAAAGCAGGAGTTACACTAAAAGAAAGTGGGGAAAAAGTTGCATCTTCAATGATTCGAAATAGTCGTTTACTGGAAGTATTGATGGAAAGTTCTCTAAAAATTGAAATCGATGAAGAGATGGTGTGCGGAATTGAACATCACATGAATAAACAGTTCACAGACGCATTATGTGTCATGTTAAAATGTCCTGCAAAAAGTCCTAGAGGCAGAGATATTCCTATGGGAGAATGTTGTAAAACATCAAGAGGGAAAGAAGAGTAAAAGATGATATACTAAGAAGGTTTAATGAAATTATGGCCTGTTTTTGTGGATGCGAAGAATACGTGAAAAACTCTAATGGAAAGATTATGGGTTGTGTAAAATGTAATCATGGCAGACAGAATCATAATGATGAATGGCGTGCAGCTGCAAGATCAAATACAGAAGGTTCACAGAAACGAGATTCTGACTTTGGTTAGTTTATTCACCAATAATTTTCACTAAAACCCTTTTGTTTCTTCTACCGTCAAATTCACCATAAAAGATAGCCTCCCAAGGTCCAAAATCTAATTGACCATCAGTTATAGCAACTACTACTTCTCTTCCCATTACCTGTCTTTTTAGATGTGCATCAGCATTATCTTCTCCAGTATCATTATGGCGGTAATGATCTATAGGTTCATGAGGTGCAAGTTCCTCTAACCATTTTTCATAATCATGGTGCAAACCACTTTCATTATCATTTATGAAGACACTAGCAGTGATATGCATTGCGTTAACTAGACAAAGTCCTTCTTTGATTTTACTTTTGGTAACTAATTTTTCTATATCTGATGTGATGTTAACAAATTCTCTTCTTGATTTTGTTTTGAAGGTCAAATATTCAGTTAAGGATTTCACAAATATTTGAGAAAATCATATCATAAAAATTCTAAGTTGCAGACTCAGAACTCAAGATCCTAATCATCTAGTCATAGGATAGCGTACATCACTGTCTGCAGTAAAAATTTAGGATAATCATACTTGAACCTTTCAATAAGCTTGATAAGTGAGATACATTTATTGAAAAAAAATGGTAGAGATAGATGCACCCTCATCACTAGAGAGCTTTCGTAAATTCATTATAGCCAGTACATGTAGTTCATTTGCTCCAAGATCATATCTAGAAGATCCAGAGGTTTTTGCTGAAAGAGAAGACAGTTTAGGTTCCATCTATGTAGAAGCTGCAGACAAAGTTACATTGAAAAAAATTAGAGAGATAACATTTGTTAATGCAAAAGATGTTCTAGGTGTAATTTATTCATCAAAGAGCGGAAACACCAGTCTAAAATGGAGACAAACTAGGAAAAATACCGGCAAAGTGACAGGCGAGGCATCTTCAAACTCATTAGTGAATTTGGCAGAAGGCGGAGTCATAACTCTAGAGTGGGTTGAAAATTACGTCAAAAAGAAACAAGAAGAATCAAACTAGTTATCTTTTAGAGAATTTATAAAAAAATATGATTACAAAGACTCTTGATGAGAATACAATTTCATTAATGCCTGAAGATTCTGATGATTTACTAACTATTAGAAGAATTTTAAAAATCGATGATAAAATTATAGGCGAAACAACTAGAGTCATCAAACAAGACAAAGAATATTCACGGCCAGATAAAGGTGAAAGAGTTCACGTGCGACTTGCAATAAAAGTAGAAAAAATTTCACTTGATAATGTTCTAGATAGAATTAGAGTTGGAGGTACCATTCTGGAATCAAATAATGAATCAGTTCCGCATGGAACACACCATTCTTTTACAATAAAAATTGATGAAGGATTCAATCTGGCAAAGAAAAAATGGTCAGGTGTTGAGAAAAAACTTGCAAAATCAAAGGGAAAGAAAACAAAGTTCATTCTAATTGCAATAGATACAGGAGATTGTGGAATTGGTAGACTGAAAGGAACACATTTGCATCTATTACCAAATTTGTATTCTGGGTCTAGCGGAAAGAGATACAAATCTAATTTCAAAATTGAAAAATTCTTTGATGATGTGGTTGGAGCCATAAGTTCAGTTGTTGAAAAAGATAATCTTGTAATAATTTTTGGTCCTGGTGAAACAAAAAAGAAGTTTTACAACTATGTGTCAAAAAAACCAATTTCAGATAAATGTCAGTTCAAGGTAATTGAAGGGATTGATTCAGGTGGAGAAGATGGAATTCATGTTTTTACAAAATCAGATGCCATGAAAGAAGTAATGGTAGATACAAAACTTGCCAAGGTATCACAAATAATTGATGAAGTGATGTTTTTGGCAAACAAGAAAAGTAAGAAATTTTCAATGGGCATTGAGGAGACAAAAAAAGCAAATGAGGCAGGTGCCATAGAATCTCTCGTTTTTTCAGAAAAAGCTATTCAAGATTCGGATGAACAGGAAATTGTGGATTTCTTAAATGACGTAGAGTCGAAAGGTGGAGAAATTTTTAGTGTGGACAGCACTATTGACGCAGGATTAAGAGTTTCAGGATTGGGCGGAATTATTTCATTATTGAGATTTCCACTAGAATATT
>CALBOT010000003.1 GCA_937896695.1 uncultured Candidatus Nitrosopelagicus sp.
GATTTACTACCACATATTTCAGGTGCAAGTTGGGCAATGTTATGGTTTAGAATTAATGGAATAAAAAATCCATCAAAAGATGAATTTAGAGAAAAAACTGTCGAGTACTTTAGTAAGATTGTACCACTACTGGAATCATTTGAAGGTAAGAAAGAATTTGATGATATCAATCATTACATGAAAAATAGATTTGAACAAGAGAAAAAATTAATCATGAGTGGAGAAAATAAAGAAGTTGAAAAAAGATATCAACGTTATCTTGATTATGGTTAAATCTCAGTTTTAAGTTCTTTAAGAAAATTTTCTAAGATTTTTGTACGTTTTTTTGCTAATAATTTACCAGTCTTAGTATTCATTTTTTTTTCTAATGTGAGTAATTTCTCATAAAAGTGGTCTAAAGCCCATCTATTATCATTTAGAATTCTATTTTTTGAAAAGGGGTCATTTGGATCATAAAAAGGTCTATTATTTGAACCGCTAAATGAGAATACGCGGGCCAGACCAATAGCTCCAATGGCATCCAATCTATCTGCATCTTGAAGGATTTTTCCTTCAGGAGTAGAAGGAATTTTACCTTTTGAAAAACTATGCTGTTTTATTGCATCAGAAATTATCTTGATTTCATCATCTAAAAAATTATTTTCTTTTAAAATCTTTTTAGAAAGTTTAGCACTTTTTGTAGAAGAATCTTTACGAGTTTTTGTTTTTATGATGTCATGTAGTAATACTGCAGATAAGATTAATTTCTTGTTTCCATTTTCAGTTTTACATATTTTCTCAGCATTACGATATACCCTCATTACATGTTCAAAATCATGTGCAGGATCATTTTTTGCAAGTTTAATTTTAGCTATTTTTTTTAAATTTACAAGTTGATTCATAATTTCCATATCTTTGGTCTTGTTAATTTGAATTTTCTTTTTGTTAATAACAAAGTCCAATTAATACATGTAAAGAGAATTATGACAGATATTCCTAGTACATCAGCAATTAAAATTCCAATATATCGTTCTTCAAATAATTCAACAAAAGGAGTTAAAACTATGTTACTTATGGATATCATCAAATAATATGATGCGACACGACCTGCCCAAAATCCAACATACAATCCAATACTTTTTGCTTTAAGAAGACCATATGTTACAAATAGCATATTACTTGGAAGAGGGGTTGCAGCAAAAAGGAATGAAGTAAGAACATAACCAAATCTTTTTTTGTTTAGAAAATTTCCAATTGCATCAAGATTAGATTTTTGCTCTTTTTGAACAAATTTCCTAAACAATGTAGAAATTCGTTTTAGAATAAATCTTCCAATTGTTGCACCTGTTGCACCAACTAACGCAAGAATAAGTGGATCATATGATGTATCTATAGCATAAAATGATGCAAGTATAATCCATGTTGGAGGCATTAAAAGTGGAGCTGCATTCACGAGAATCAATAAGAAAAAAATTCCTAGATAAGAAAATTCCAATACAGATTCAAACAGATCAGCCATGAATCTCATCATCTGTTAAAATATCTAAATCATTGGTTAACTATTAACAAAAAATGAATCAGTTATACACGAACTTTATATCGAAAAAGACACCATAATTTCCATGCCCAATAAGATGCTGAAATGTTTTAGATGTAATCTATATTTCAAGAACGAAGAACTTGCAAAAATCCACAAAGAAATAACTAGCCATCGAATAACAACAACAGAGTCACAGATTGCATAGTTTTAGAAAATATGGAGGGGGTGGGATTCGAACCCACGAACTCCTAAGAGAAAGGATATCTTATACAATGATCTTGAGTCCTTCTCGGTTGACCAGGCTTCGATACCCCTCCAACAAATGATATTATTGATTTTAACATATAACTTCTTCAATACTAAATACTATTTTCATTATGAAAAAAATAATTTGAAAACAAAGTTTATAATCATTTTAAGGAATTTCAATACATGACAACAATTGATGAAGCCAAGAATATGAGATCAGGAATCAATGTTGAGGGTACAGTTGAACGAAAAGAAGAAGTTAGAACTGTTAACACAAAAGCTGGTTCAACAGTAGATGTAGCAAATGCAATGCTTGTAGACAATGGAATGGAAATTAAAATTACATTGTGGGCAGAAGATGCAAACAATATTCAAAATGGCGACAGAATAAAAATTGAAAACGGATATACTAACGAGTTTAAAGGTGAAGTCCAACTCGGAAAAGGTAAATTCGGAAAGCTTGAAAAAATTTAGATTAAAATTTTAGTATTTTAATTATTTTCGAGGCTATTTCTTTTTTACTTTTTTTGTTTTAGGTTTAGCTTTTACTTTTTTTGTTTTAGGTTTAGCTTTTGGAATTGCAGCCTTTACTTTAGAAAGTTTTTCAGTCACAGATGATTCACGTTTTTTTGCCGATTCGAATTTTTTAGATGCAGAATTAAGTTTCACCTGTGCATTTTTTGCCAATTTTACAAGTTCAGGTTTGGATTCTATGTTCTTTTTGAGGGTTTTGCTAATAGAACTCTTTTTTTTCTCAATTTCATCTATTGCTTGTGAGAGTTTTTTCTCCATAGAAGTTCGTTGTTTGATTTCATTTGTGATGTCTTCAATAGTTGAGATGATTGAATTTAATCTATATTGAAGATTCTGTCTTTCCTCAGGAGTATCAGAAAAGTCAATCTCACTTTCAATTTGTTCCTTATTTTGAGTTTCTGAGCTTAGTCGTTCTTGTGCGGCAGATTTTAGTCTTCGAATACTCTCCATCTGGGCAATTTTTTGGCTAAGAATTTCATTTACATCTTCGGCATTCTGTTTGAATGTATCAATTCGTTTTTGAGTTGATTTTAGAGATGATGAATATTTTCTAGATATAGATTTGATTTTTTTGTACTCATTTTCACCTTTTCGACGGATCTTACTGATCTCAGATTTTTGTGATGTTAATTGTTTTAATTTATTTTTTAATCTTGCCACATGATTATACAAAACTATTATGGCTTAAGTTATTGAGAATGTGAGGTTTTGACTTTTCTGTAAATAAAATTAACATAATTTGATTCAAAAAATTTTTTTAGGTATAGAATAAAGTGAAATATGGAATTTCATCCTTCAAAGATCCCTATTTCTAAAACATTTGATGTGAAAGATGAAAAACAAGCAACAGAAGCTGCACATGAAATGGTTATGATCGGTTTTGATAAAGAGAATAAAGGATACAAAGTTTTGATGCCAAAAGAAAATGAAAAAATTGCAAAACGGATTGGGTATACCGTTACTACAACCGTAACGTATGCATTAAGAAAAACAAAACAAGAAAGAGATGTACGATATTGGACATATCACGAAGATGAGAAAAACTATGCAATAGTTTTTGTTAGTTCCAAAGTTTTAGAGAAATTAGATTTTTCGTGGTAGAAATATTTCATCCAACTTCAATCTTTTTGAAACGTAACCAGCAAGTAATATTCCTAGAACAAATCCACCAATCACATCTAAAGGATAATGTTGTAAAACATAGATTCTGCTAAATGACATGAGTATTGGGTAAATCCAAATCAAATGGACACCTCTAGGGAATTTTTCAGACAATACATAGACCATAACAAATGCAAACATTGCTGAACGTGCGGCATGACCAGAAGGGAATCCAGCAGTCCAACTTCGCCCTTCACAAAAAAGAGAAAAACTATCAGGTTCTACCTCAAAAGGAAGTTCACTCCCAAGCCAATCTAAAAATGGTCTATCCCTATCAACACCACATTTTACATATCCAGTAATGAGGGAAGATAAAACTAGTAAAATAAGCAAAATCATTCCAATTTTTCGTGTTTTTCTAATGATTAGGAGCACTATACTGAAGGGCAACATCACAAAAACATTACCAGATTCAGTTAGAAGCCATACAGCATAATCAATTGATGGATTTCCAGCAGATTCCTGAATGCTAGTCATAAATTGTTTCTCAGAATCAAATGTAAATTGCGACAATGCAATAAAAGTACAGATAAGAAATAAGGTAAGAAGGATGAAAAAAGGTCGTGATCTAATTCCGAATAGAATATTTTGCAATTATTTCTCATTATTTCAATAATTGAGGACAATATGTCATTTACCATCATTAATGGTGTGATCGGATAAACGAATTTTAACCGGAATAATGAATTCAGTGTGTGGGCATACTAACATTAGATAATTTTGATGTTAAAGACAAAACTGTGTTGCTTCGTGTAGACATGAATTGTCCTATCCATCCAGACACATGTGAAATCTTGGGTACAAAAAGGATTGAAGAAATAGTTGAAACAATTAACGCATTAGATGGGGCAAAAATTGTCATCATATCTCATCAAGGGAGAGTTGGCAGAAATGATTTTGTTGGGATGGAACAACACGCAAGACAATTAGAAAAATTTTCAAATAAAAAAGTGCGATATGTTGCAGATGTAATTGGATCATTAGCTCAAAAAGAAATCAAAGAAATGAAAGGTGATGAAATAATTTTACTTGATAATCTCAGATTATGCGCAGAAGAAAATTATGAATTTTCATTAGAAGAAAGTGCTAGAACAATCATGGTTCAAAGATTAAAAGACTTATTTGATTTATTTATTTTAGATTCATTTCCAAGTGCACATAGAACACATCCATCACTTGTAGGATTTGCACAAGTGTTACCAACATGTGCAGGACGTTTATTGGAAAGAGAAGTTAAACAATTAGACAACATACTAACTGTTGCAAAATCTCCATTTACCGTTGTGTTAGGAGGATCAAAGGTTGATGATAGATTAAAAGCAATAAAATTATTAATAAAAAAAGAACGTGCAGATCACGTATTACTAACTGGAGTTATTGCAAATGTCTTCTTACGTGCACAAGGAAGAATAAAATTTCCATTAAACATTAAAGACGAAGATGAAATGGTGGCAAGTGCTCATTCATTAATTGGTGATCATCCAGATGTTTTTTCGACACCAGTAGATATTGCGGTGAATAAAGATGGAAAAAGAGTTGAGATAGACGTTAGAGATTTAGCAAAAGATGATGAAATATTTGACATTGGAACAAAAACATTAGAACATTATTCAAAAATTGTTGCCAGTGCAGGAACAATATTCATGAGTGGTCCAGCAGGATTTTTTGAAAAAGATAATTTTCAATTTGGGACTAAATCAATGCTTGAATCAATAGCAAATTCTATGGCAACATCAATAATTAGCGGAGGGCATTTAACATCAGCTCTAAAACAGTTCAATTTAACAGAAAAAGTGAATCATATGAGTACTGCAGGTGGAGCACTAGTAAGATATCTCACTGGACAAAAATTACCTATGATAAAATGCCTAGAAGATGCAGCGGAAAGACATGCTAAAGTGTAGCATTACAGTCTGAATTTGGACAAATTCTAGATTCTTCTTTTCCTAAATATGCATCAGTGTTACATGAAGTACAAGGAATTTTCTCAATATCGTCGAATATTTTGAACCATTGAGTGGTAAAATTTTGTGCAATACAACGAACTAATCCATCATTTTCAATTTTTTTGAAATCACTTTCAAGATCATCAATGGTTTGTGATTTATCAAAAGTGTCAGTTTTCTTTAAAAATTCATAAATTTCATCATTACTAAATCGCAAATCAATTTCGTTAAAATTATCAAAGATTATTTTTCTTATCTGAAGTACGTTGGAATTTGACATCTAGTATAGATTAGCTGCCTCTTCTTTTAAGTTTCCGGCAGATTCAGAATCATTCAGCTTATCAGCAAAGTACGAATAAATTCCATATTTCAAAGTCTTTAGGGATAATAATGCACATTTAATTCGAACAGGACTTGTTTTGATTAAATGTTCAAGACCTAATTCAGATAATAATTCGTCTTTATCAAATTTCTTAACGTCATCAAGATTTTTTCCTTTAATCATTTCAGTTAAAACTGATGAACATGCCATACAAATTGCACATCCGTGACCATCAAATTTTACATCACTAATCTTGTTGTCATCAATGTTAAGATATAGATCTATAGTATCGCCACATAATGGATTTGCATCATGTTGGTGAATGTGTGCATCAGCTATCTTTCCAAAGTTTGAAGGATTACGTGAATATTCTATAATCATTTCAGTATAAATTGGATCGCCACTCATAGTTTGAACACCTTTGCTACATTTTGTAATGATGCAATTAATACATCAACCTCTTCTTTTGTATTGTATATGTAGAAACTTGCGCGATTTGTAGCGGCAACACTTAGTTTTTCCATTAATACTTGTGCACAATGATGGCCAGAACGAATTGCAACACCTTCTTTATCAATTAAAGTTCCAACATCATGAGGATGTACACTATTAAAATTAAAGGAGACGACGCCACCTCTTTTTTCAGGTTCTTTTGTTCCATACAATGTGATGCCTGGAACATTTTTCATTTTTTCAAGTGCATATCTAGTTAATTCTAATTCATGTTCTCGAATATTTTCCATACCAATCTTTTCTAGATATTCAATGGCTTTAGCAAATCCAATTACATCAGCAATATTTGGAGTTCCAGCTTCAAATTTGTATGGTAAATCATTCCAAGTTGTTTCATATTTGTGTACTTCTCGAATCATATCACCACCTCCAAGAAATGGACTCATTTTTTCAAGAATTTCTTTTCTTGCCCATAAAACACCGACACCTGTTGGACCCAACATTTTATGACCAGAAAATACATAAAAATCAGAATTAATTTCATTTAGATTAATTTTCATATGTGGAACAGACTGTGCACCATCAATCAAAACTTTCACTCCAGCATTTTTGCATTTAGAAACAATTTCTTTCACAGGAGATATAGTTCCAAGAACATTTGACATGTGACTGAATGTTACTAGTTTGACCTTACCTGTTGATAGATAATCATCTAATTGATCAAGCATTAATTCACCATTATCATCAATGTCAATGTATTTGAGTTGTGCCTTTTTTTCTTGAGTAAGTAATTGCCACGGAACAATGTTAGAATGATGTTCATATTCAGTAGTAACAATGATGTCACCTTCTTTCACATTATCACGACCCCAAGCATATGCAACTAAGTTAATGCCCTCAGTTGTACCTCTAACAAATATAATTTCTCTCGGATCATCTATGTTTAGAAATTTTGCTACAATATCTCGGGTATTTTCAAATGCTTCAGTAGATTCTTCTGCTAAAGCATGAACAGCACGATGAATGTTAGAATTATGATTCTGATAATAATCAGTAATTGCATCTATAACTTGATTAGGTTTTTGAGTAGTTGCGGCATTATCAAAGTATACTAATTTTTTATCATCTCTTACGCGTCTGTTTAAGACAGGAAAATCCTTTCTTAAATCTTCAAAAGTATCAGCGGTGGATTGCATAATTACACTCCAATCAAGATATTATTATCTTGTGTTTTTATTCTGAAAGTTTGTAATGTGGCGTTAATGTTCATAGTATCACCGATATTTGTAATGTTGTTCAATTTCTGCATTTTCGTTATATCGAGTTTCTTCAACTTCAACTAGTGCTTTCAATTGTTCATCATTATTAATCGATAATTCTTTTCCATCCCATTTTGATTCAATTAGGTATGCAATCCATGCACGTACCTGATAAGACATTGAACGAGACATTGGTTCTAAAAATCCTTCAACAATAATTCTTTCTGCCTCAGGTTTACTTAGACAACGTGTTCCCAAATAGAAAAGCTGTTCTTCATCCATTTGGGCAACAGATGCAGAATGTGTAGCTTTTACATCATTAGTTAGTATTTCTAATCCAGGAATTGCATCAGATTTCGCACCTTTATCTAACAATATTGAGCGACCAGAGAGAAATGAATTGGAATGAGCTGCATTTTCATTGATTTTGATCATTCCTTTAAACAGAGATTTTGCCCTGTTTTTTAGAATTGATTTTTCAACAACTTTACCTTCAGTAGATTGTTCGTTATGATTTACAATTGTATTTAGATCAAAGGATTGTTCATTATTTCCAAAGACTACTTCAGAATCTGTTGCAACAGCACCAGTTCCATTGAGATGGTAATCAATTCTATATCTAGATAACATTGCTCCAAAGAGTCCAAGATACCAGTTAATTTTGGAATCTTGTGCAAGGTGTGAACTTCGTGTGGAAAAATTAATTGAAAGCAAAGGAGAAGAAAATGCAGAGCTTCAAATAGCAATTACAAAAACTTATTTCTATGATGCTGCGGATAAATTAAACAAAGCCGCCAAAGACGCAATTAATTCATTTGCAGAAGGAGACGAAGCAAGAATGATGCTAATGGGACTAAAGAGGTTTACAAAAACACAACCTTTTAATTCAAAATCCGCAAGACAAAAAATTGCAGTCAAATTAATCGAAGAAAACAAATATTGTTTATAATTTTTTTGACTTAACCATCTTGCCCTTTGGTTTTTTATAATTTTGTGTCATGAAATTGACTCGAAAAAACATTTTGTTAATTTGTTTTATA
>CALBOT010000004.1 GCA_937896695.1 uncultured Candidatus Nitrosopelagicus sp.
AAACTATGCCTAGTGCTTGCCAGGTTCCTCTATCCATCAATTTTGTTACAGTAGGCTGATTGATATCAATTACAATCACTTTGACATTTGCTGGGAGCATATTTCCTGTTGCAATAGAGTGTAACATTGTAGATACCATGATAACCATGCTTGCATCCTTCAAGACTTTCTTATATTCTCTCTGAGCTTCTGCAATGTCTGTAATTACATCTGGAAGTGGACCATCATCTCTTAATGACCCTGCCAAAACAAATGGAATGTTCTTTTTGACACATTCATACATTATTCCACGTGTAAGTTTCTTTTGTTGAACCATTTTTTTCAAAGAACCTGCTTTGAAAACAGAATTAATTGCATCCATGTGATTTCTATGACCTCTAACAGCTAATGTACCATCTTTGACTTTCATTCCTAATGATGTTCCCAAAGTTGCATATTCTACATCGTGTACTGCAAGTGCATTTCCTGCTAAAACTGCATTAATGTGACCTGTTTTAATCATTTTTGCAACCGCATCAGCAGCTCCTGTGTGTACAATTGCAGGACCGCCGACTAGTACAATTTTGCCTTTATTCTTTTTTGTATTCATGATATCTTCTGCTACCTTTCGTGCAATGTGTTGAGTTGGACGTTCACTAGAACTTCCACTTCCCATAAATTGAAATACATTCATTCCTTCTCTAGGACGTTCTGGTGTTGAAACTTTAATTCCCTCTTCGCCCACGACTACTTTGTCGCCTTTTTTTACTTCTCTAATTGGAACACATTTTGCAGTATTTCCTTTTACAACAATACATTTGTCCATCATCATATTGTCGACATTAATCCATTTGTTATTATGATAAATTGCAGTATGATTGTTTGTAGTGCTGTAGAAATTATCTGGAAATACCATATTTTTAGATGCAGATTTTGTCTTACACTTTTTTTGAGATTTTGTAGTTGCACCCTCTCTGTGTAGTGCAGTCATAATTTCACTCAAATGTGTATTATTTTTTCCAATAATTCGCAATTTTGCATAACTTTCATCTGTTTTTAATTTTCCAACTGAAATTTTCATTACCTCGAATTTACCATCAAGATCCATCACGCTGTCAAAGATTTTTGTTAAAACCAAAGAATCTATAAGATGACCTCGAACCTCTATGATTTTTGAATATTTGTTCATTTTACTATGATAATTGATGGCATTAATAAAATTAAACTGGTAAAGCTACTTTGCCTTTGTACTCTACAATGTTATCTTTTTTCAATAATTCTACAATGTTATCTTTTTGTTCCTGATTTAGACTCTGAACTAATGATTTTGAGGTACCTTTAGCATCACATAATGCTACAATATATCCACTAGAATCCGTTAAAACAAATCCTGATGATTCATCAATAACTGCATATAGGTTTTCTTCCCCTACTGGTTCCCATACGTTAGTTTTGTTGTCTCTTAATGCCAATGCAGGCATTGCTCTATCATTTGATATGGAATTTAGATATGCTCTAGATTCTTCTACTCTTTTTTGTCCTTTCTTCAATGCCTGAAAATATTGCATGTAATAGAAATATTATAAATGCGATATAAATTAATAATTTTGTGCCATTACTAAATTCAACAATTATGCGTCTAAATGAAATTACAACTTTAGTTGATGATAAAACTAAACTGACATTTGAAAATGAATCTCTGATTAAAGATATTTTCAAACAAATTAATGAAAAAGGAGAAAAATATGATGTTGACGAAATTGAATCTTGGTTTGAAAATGAAGGAAGTTGGAACACAAAAGATGTGCGAACACGAATTGTAAATATTTCCCATTATGCACAGTCAAAATTTGAACAAACAAACAAGTTTAGAATTGTAGATGATACTTGTGATGAGGGGGATTCATGTAGTTGTGGACATTAATTAGATTCAATTTGTTTTAATAATCTGGAAACAATTTCTGCATTATCTTTACGTTCTTTTGTTATTTCGTTTAATCTAGATTTTTCATTTTCCGTTCTAGTTTCTTTTCCGATAATATGAAAATATTCTGTATCTAGGTCATTATTAGATTGTAATCTTTTAATAATTTCAAATAAAATTCCAATTAATTCATTTTGTGCTTTAATTAATTCATCTTTATTTTCAGACATTCTGTATAACAAAAAATACTTTTGTAATTATTTTAAGATGTCCATTAGTATTTTTTTTACATCCGGATCTATAATTTGTTCGACTGCAGAAATGATAAATGGTTTTATTCTTTCCGGATCAACTTCTTTTTCATAAATTTTTGCTTGGAGTGCCATTTCTAATTTATCTAATTCATAAACAAGTTTTGATTCTTGTGTTTCTCTGAGCAGAAATTCATTCCATAGTTCTTGGTAATTATTCTGAATTTTTTCTGGAAGTGATTCTAAAATTTCACTCATGGCGTAAGTTTCTAGTTCTGATTTTTTATCGTGTCCAATTTGTTCAGGCATGAAATCACCAATTTTTGATTCTGCCCAATCATGTAATATGGACATTTTGAGTACTTTTTCAGAATCAAGAGATTTCATATCGGATAATACCATAGACATGACAGACATCATATAGGAATGTTCTGCAACGGATTCAGAGTTTTCTAAACCAACTTTAATTTTCCAACCGGAACGCGGTAATTTTTTTAATTCTGCAATTTGAAAAAAGAATTCAGAAATCACATTATTTTATCAATTATCTTTAATAAGTTCATTACTACGATATGATGTCCACAAATCTGTCATCTGAAAAAAATTTTTTAAATTCTATATTCTGCTTTGATTTATTTTTCAAATTAGGCAATGCAATTACTGCTTTTTTTAATGAATTCAAAAACTCTTCAGTATTTCCTAATTTTAAAAAATTAGATGCCATGTCATACAATACTTCTCCATTTTCCGGATAAACATTAATGATTTTTGTACAAATTTCATTTGATTCTGTAAATTTACCTAGTTTTTTTAAAATGCGTAATTTGTGATATAGAACTAAAAGCTCATTGGGATTTTTAGTCAATAATTCATCACAAATTATAATTGCTTTTTCAAATTCACCTGTTTTTCTTAATAAGGATATTTTATTAATTAAAACGGTTTTGTCGGTAGAATTTTCTTGTAAAAATTTATTGTAACAGGATAGTGCTTCAGAATAT
>CALBOT010000005.1 GCA_937896695.1 uncultured Candidatus Nitrosopelagicus sp.
TTCCTATTTTACCTGTTGATACTATAGTTTGAGAACCAGAATAAGATTGAGCAGAAGATGCAAGATCTCCTAATGAACCAGATGATGCAGGTGCTGATCCAGAATATCCTCTTCTAACAAATAAGAATCCTGAAAAGTCTGTATCACTTGATGCATCGGCTCGAGATGCTGATTCAACAAGCATATATTCTGTTGCAAATCCTGTACTGCTTATCTTTTTTGCTGTTAAAATTTCACCAGCTGAAAATCCTGATACATTTACAACTGACATGGTTGCCATTGATTCAGAATGTATTCCTTGAGGTGCAATTGCTGATGATGTTAATGTAGTTGAATTTGCAACATATAATTGTCCACCTACTGCATTAACAGTTTCTTTTTCAAATGTAGCAGTTGATAATGTTCCTCTTATTCTTGCATTTTCTACTTCTAAAAATCCACCTTGTGCCGCAGTCAATCTAAATCCAGAGCCTGCTAAATTAGAAGCAAATCCATCTGATTCAATAGTTCCATCTTTACGAATGATCATTGAACCACCTTGAAGTTTTTCGTTATCAAATTCCCAACCTGCTATTTGATTATCTGCAACTCCAGCAATAGTATTTTTACCTAAAGAGAAAATTGTATTACCACCAGATGTACCTATAAGTCCAAAATTATCATTAGCTCTATATTTTAATTCTACAAATTCTGTATTATCATTTGATGCATCAAATGCCTTTACACCATAACTTGCACTTAAATGTACACCTGTATTTGCTAATTTTTGACTATCGATAGTCCAGCCAGCTATTTGATTTGTTGAACCTAGTTGAAATATATTAACGCCGTTTTCTTTTCCTAATAAACCATAATCACTGTTACCAATATATTTCATTTCAACAAAAGAAGTATTTTCATTTGATGAATCAAATATTTTTAATCCGTAACTTGCGCTTAAATGTACACCTGTGTTTGATAATTTTTTATCATCAAATGTCCATCCAGCTATTACATTGCCAGTTTCACCTAATTTAAAGATTTCAGTACCTGTAGTGTTATAACCTATAATACCAAATTGTGTACTGTTTAGTCTACCTATTTCAATAATTTTACTATTAGCTGCAGAAGATCCTGAACTTATGGAAATTAGTTGTGCACCAGAATCTATTGTAACGGCTCCGTTAGTTGTACTTCTTTTGATGGAAACTGCATTAATTGACCATCCCGCAATAGTACCACTTTCAGCTTTCAATTCACCAGATAAATCAACACTAAACGGTGCATCGTCAAATGTAGGTGCTCCTAGGAAAATACCTTCATCTGCGTCTGCAATAAAAATATCATTGGAATTTCCTAACGTCAAACGTTTATTAGTTGTATTTAATATAAAATCAGTTCCTGTCAAATTGTCCGATCCTATTGTAAATCCACCAATTTTACCGCCTGTAAATAACACGCTTGAACCAGTTATATCTCCTCCAGCTGAAACTTTGAATCCTGATGATGATATAAACGAACCTGGATCTGTATTATCTTGCGATGATGAAATTCTAAATACATCGCCTACTGATAATGAAGATGAACCTATTGCAAATCCACCTATTGTACCACCTGCCTCTGCTGTTATAGTACCTTGTAATACTACATCACCATCATTAGCTAAATGAAAATTAGATGAAGATATTTCTATTAATCCATTTGCACCAGATACAAAATTATCATCACTTCCTAAAAAGAAAGTGTTAGTTCTAATTTCTAATTGTGCTGGATTGGTTCTATATTTAAAGAAACTTGAAGAATCTTGTACTAATTCTAAACCTACACCTGCATAGTTATCAGGACTATCTGGTAATACAGAACCTGAAAACATTAAGAATCCTGCTCCTTTTCCTGCAGATGCAGATGAAAATCCTTGGTAACCAATTGATCTAATAAACCCTGAAGAAACTCCAGCCATTTCTATACCAGAACCAACAGTATTTCCTATAAACACAGAACCTGATAATAAATTTCCTTCTCCTTCAATATAAGTATTATCGCCATCAAATATTGCTCCTTGAGCAAATGTTTCTACTTCTGCGGGTGCTCCTAAATAATCTAAATATTGAAACTTAAATGCTAATGGAGCATTCATTTTATCAGTAGGAATTCTGATATTCATTTCAGCTGTATTTGGTGAAAATCCTGTTTCAACATTTGCTGATAATTGAATATTTTTTATAAATGTTTTACCTTTTCTAACTACAAATTTTAGTACATAATTATCTGTATCTTCTGGTACAAATTGTACTATGTTTGCTATATTTTGTGCACCTGCCTCGTATTCTACAGTTCCTAAATATTGACCTAAACTAATATCAGTAAGTGCTGGAGCTGATCCTTCTACCGGAGCTCCTAATATACCACCTCTATATTCTTTTGTTTCACGCATGGTAGATGATTCTCCGGCTGAACCAGAAATATATACATCTAATCGCAAATCATTGACTGAAGTATTTGCTGGATTCATACTGCCAGAATCAAGACCTTTTGTAAAGAACAATAATTGATATTCTGTATCTTTATATAATGTAGGTGAATAAAAATCTTTTAAAGAAAATATGATAGAATCTGTATTATTATCAATATCTCCTTCTAATAGTACTGATTCACCTGAAACGTCATTATCAAAAGTAGCTGTACCATTTGTTACATTCCAATATCTATTTATTCTATCTTGACTTGGAAATTCTCCCATAGAAGTATCTTTGACTCCTAATATAATATCTGGTGATGAATCTGTTTTATCTATTAATGCATCTTGTTGTTCCAATATAGTATTTCCTGCATCAATATAATCGCCAGGAGCTCCCATTAATTTATAAGATGTTTTTACAGAAAATATGTCTCCGGTTGCTGGTTCAATATTATTTAAAATAATGTTTGCAAATGACATTGAATTTTCAGTATCTTGTGACATTTGCGGAACCCAATAACTCATTGTAAATGCAGAATTATTAAAATCAACTACATGTTCTCCTTCAGATTTACTCTGTCTTCCTATTTTATAATTAAAAGGTGGATGTAATTTTGCTGTAGTAGAATTTTCTACTTCGACTATTGTTCCTACATATGTGCTATCTACTCTTCTATTTCCACCTCCTGTACTAACATGGGTGCTAGTATGGTGGACTACTCTACCTTTATTATTTAGATGTGCATCGCTAGGAGCTGTTATTTTAGGATTGTTTATAACAACAGTTGCACCTAAATGATGACTTGCTGTTAATGGAAATCCTGTTACTGTTATCGTCGTAGTATCAGGTGGATTAAATACTATTGTCTGTATTGATGTTACTGCGGTATCTTCAACTGTACGAGAATCATTAACATTAGCTGTAGTTGCAGTCGTTGCTGTTGATGGAGATGCAAAAGTTGGAGATATTGGTGCTAATGTAGTAGTTGTTGTTCCACCTGGACCTGTTAGCCCAACTCCAGCTGTTGCGTTATTAACTGCGGCAGTTGATAATCCAGTTGATGTAGCTACTGCATTTGCGTTCTGAGCTGATGAGTTACCTATTACAGCTGGTGAATTTGCAAATGATGATGGCATTGCAACCGCTATTGATGCATTTCCTCTTGCTGGTGTATTTCTTGATAATGATCCTTCAAGGAACGGTGCAATTTGAGGACCTATAGGACTAACAGGCTGCGTTATTGTAGTATAACCTGCTCCAGGTCCTGTACCTGATACTTTTATTGATGCTCCGTCACCATTAACAACTTTAAAAAATGTTGGTAAGTCTGTTATTTCAGAAAATGTTTTTACCTTTTCTTCAATTGTAACTTTAGGTTGCTGTAATAAAATTATTTCGTTATCATTTCGTCTTTTAGGAGCTACTCTAGATTCTCTTAACCATAATACATTTGGTAAATCTTTCCAATTTACATTTGCAGAATCTGCAGAAAATGGCAATCTTCTACCACTCCTAACATCAATTAATGCACGCGCTCCTAAGTAAAATGTACATCTGCCTTCTGGTGTATCATCGTATACATAAACTGCAATAACTCGTGTACCATCTTTTTCTTGATAATTTAAAACTTCATAATAAATTGGATCACCATTATAATCTAATATTTCAATATGAACTCTTGAATCATCTACTAATGAATCTGGATCGCCACGGAATTTAAATACATTTTTTCCAGCTGTTAATGTTTCAGGAAACTCTGTAACTTGGAAATAGTTTTCTGAAGTAGCTGATCTATCAATAATATCGTAACGAATATTGGAATTTTCTACTAATCCTATATACGCGGCTTCTTTTCTTATTGGCATGTATTATCCCTGATAATTATAGTATACTTTTATATAAATATGGAAATATACTAATTATAAGAAATTTTTGAATAGCTGTTTGTCTTTTTTATTTCAATTAATTTATCAACAATATCCCTCATAGCATCTATATGAGAAATACATAAAATAAATCCAAATTGAGATTTTAAATAATCAAACAACATGTACATTGAATTTAGATTATCTGAATCTAATACACCAAATCCTTCATCTATTGCAAGGAAATTTGGTCTTGGTAAATTAGATACATTTATCAATGAAGTTCTAATAGCTAAAGATGAAATAAACTTTTCCATACCAGAAGTTAATTCTAATGGCCAATAATTATCATCATCATAAACAATATGAGCATTTATATTTTTACCATCTGTTGTTAATACAATTGTAAATTCAACTATTTGATTTAGAATATTATTTATTTCTGATTCAATTTGCGGAAGTGCTTTTGATATTAAATGATATGGAACGCCATCTCTTTGGACTGCTTTTTGATAATATTCATATCCTTTATATTGTTGTTCTAAATCTTTTAATCTATCTATACCGTCTTGAGCATCTTGTCTAGATTTTTCTGCCATTTTTAACTTACCAGACAATGTTAATAATTTAGAATCTAATTGAGACAACTCAAAATTAACTGTTGTTATCTCATCACGAATTTCTTCAATTTCAAAATTTTTCTTTTTATTGTATTCTATATTATCTTTTTGTTTTAAAGATTTTTTAAGTTCAGATTTTTTAGATTTTAAGTCTTCTCGTCCTTTATGAATTTGCCATTTGAATTGTTCAAGTTCTCTTTCTAAATTATTTAATGATCTTTCAGAATCATTTACATTATCTTTTAACTGAGCTAATACTTGTAACTTTTCTTTTGGTTTATCTTCATGTTCTATTTTTGCAATACCATCTTCAAAATGTTTAATATCAAATTCAATAGCTTGTTCTTCATCAATCAATTTAGGTAAAAGATCTGCAACTTGTTTTGTTTCTTGTAACCATGGATTAGCCATACAAAAACTACAATTTTCATCCCATTCATGTTTATCTAATTTTGATACCATTTTTTGAGCATGTTGTATTTTCAATTGTTTTAATTTAAGATCATTGTTTAATTTTATAACAGTATCTTGATAATCTTTTAATTCAATTAATGCATCTTGTAAAGACTTTTCATCAATTTTATTTATTTTTTGATTTATTTCTTTAACAAGTTTTTTCTGTTCACGAATCATTTCTTTTTGAGTATCTCTTGACATAACAATTTCTTCAAGATCTTCTTCTATACTCTGAATTTCTTTATCAATATCTTCTGGACTATCTAGTGTATCGTCAACTTTCTTTAATTCTTTTGTCAATGAAAATATAATATCATTAAGATTTGTTTTCATTTCTTCATGCTCAGATTTATCTAATTTCATTTGCTCGTATGAACCAGTATATTGAGTTATGATATCATTTGCATTAACTAAATCAGATGAAAAATCTTTTCGTTTATATTCTCTAATTAATGCAGCTGTTTCTCTTATTTCTTCATGTCCAACTAAATATTGTTGTTCAAATATATCAATATCTAAAAACTGTGATAGTAAATCTTTTCTTTCTCTTTGAGTTTTATCAATGAATCCTGTATTATTGTTTTGTAAAGATAATGCTGTTAAAACAAAATCTTCATATGAACCTAAATATTGCCTGATACTTTTATTTGTAGTATCTCTTTGATCTCCGTTTAAGTTTTCTTCGTTACCGTCTTTATCAACTCTCCAAAAATTAACATCAACTTTTACATGGCCTCGATTATTTTTTTTACCAACACGTTCAATAAAATAAGAATATTTTCCTAGTTCAAATTCAAATTTACAATGAAATCTAGATTTTTTATTATTGAGTACATGAGCTGCTTTTTTAGTTCTTGAACATCTATCAAAACAACAAAATGCAATTGCATCTAATAATGTTGATTTACCAGATGCATTGGGAGCGAATAGTCCATAACTTCCTAACATGTTAGTAAAATCAACATCATTATCTTCTCCATAACTAAACATATTAGAAAATTCAAAATGTTTAGGTGTCCAAGTAATATTTCTTGTTAATGTACTCGTTGGTAATTTTGAATGTACAGTTCTATTAATATGTCTTACAGTATCTAACAAAGTATCATCTAATCCATATTCATCAGATAAATAATCAGTTATTACACCATTTTGCCATTCTACGTCTCTGACATTACCAAAATTAATTTTATTTTGAGCATCTGTAGTATTTAAAGCATTTATTTTTTGGATTGAAATATCTTGTACTTTATATTTTGATCTTATATCTGCTATTATTTGTTTTAATGTTCCTGAATCTGTATCTTTTACTTTTAATCGTAATCTAGGTTTTTTAGGAACTTTTGGATTTTGATTTAATATTTTACCATTATCAATTTCATAAGTATAATATCCATAATCATTTACAATTTCAACAAACTCTGATTTTTTAGTTTTTAAGTCCCAAACCATAATACCATGCCCTAACGATTCTCCATGATTTTGTTGAATCAATGAACCTGCATATGCTATTGTTTTTTCATTATTAAGATATTGTGGTTTATGAATATCTCCTAATAGTACCAAATCATGTCCAATAAACATATCTGTAGTTACATGTGTATTACTTAATGTAAAACCTGCATCTGTTGAAGCGTTATGAACTGATCCGTGATGTAATGCAATCTTAAAATTTCCTTCAAAATCATTAGCATGTATATATTTTACAGGCTTTTCATCCACCGCCATTACGTTAAAGTGTACACCTTGGATATCGTATACACCGTTGTCTTTAAGATAGTGTAAGTTCTTATGATTGATGGCTTTAACAATAGGACTTAAGGCGTCAAGTCTATAATTATTATTTAGATTGCAATCATGATTTCCTAATATTACTATGGTAGGTAATAGATCTGCAAGATTCGAAAAGAATTCAGATGTTAAATCTATCAATTCTGGAGACATATCTGTTTTTGCATGTACAATATCTCCTGCTACATATATTATATCATTTTCAGATTTAGTCTTTTTTAAATATGAATATAATCTTCTAAATACTTGTCTATATTCTTTATGACGTTTTACATTTCTTATATGCACGTCTGCTATGTGATATATTTTATTTATCATATTCCTAATATCCTTTGTTCCATTAACCATTCAGATGTCAATTTTTCTGTATTGGCCAATATACTATTTATTTTTCCAAATCCAATATCACTTGGATCTTTTTCTTCTATATCAACAAAATAAACATCTACTCCATTTGCCATAAAATATTCTGCTGTTTCTATTGCTTGTTTTCTTGCATCTTTATCTAAACAAATATAAATTGTTTTTACATTGTTTTCTATAATTCTATGTTTCAATTGATTTGGAATTGTTTTACCAAATAATGGAATTGCATTTCTTCTTATGGCAATTGCATCAAATGCACCTTCTACTAAACAAACTGGATAATTCCAATTTACATGTAATTCAAATCCTACTATATCTTTTGATACTTGTGGATTTTTATGTTTAAATGTATCATCTTCATAATATGCGCGACCTACAAAATAATTTAATACGCCATTTGCATCATAACTTGGAATAATTACTTTACCAGAATATGGCCCTGAATCACAATATCCAATTCTATATTTTAATATATCATATATTGTAATATTTCTCTTTTTAAGATAATAAACAGCATTTCTATATTCAGGAGATAATTTATTTAATTTCCATAATGGTTTGAATTCTGCAGGAAGTTCTACAGCTTTTGTATTTGTTGTAGTTATTTTGGGACGATATTCTGTTTCTTCTATATATTCAAATAATTTAGATATTTTAAATCGTTCAACTTTTAGTTTTTTAAATAATGTAATTATTTTTCTTCCAGCTGCATTACAAACCCAACAATGCCAATGTTGAGAATTCATATTAACTTCTAGTTTCTTTTTATTATGATGACAAAAAGGACAATGAAATGCCACGTTGCCTTTATTTGTTGATCTACCTTTACCTAAGACAGATTCTACTAATGTCAGTAATTTAAAATTCGTCATGTATACTAATATAAAGAAAACTTTTCAAATAACCAAATTTTATTCAGAAAACCATGATTTTGGAATTTGTTTTTCTGCCCATGGTATTTGATGTTTATCACACCAATCTCCGTATGTAGTTTTACTACCTTTTCGTATTTTTGTTTTACCTGACATGAATACTATTCTTATATCTAATTCTGGATGCTGTTTTTTTATTAATAAATGTTTTTTACGATCTTCAGCAACCCATCTACCTTTTGTTTCTACTAAAATACCATTAGGTAATGTAAAATCTATAGTATAAGTATGTTCAGTTTGTGGTTTGATATAATCTATAACTGTAGTTTCGTATTCAAATTTAATTTTATTTTCTGAAAGTTGATCTGCAACTTTATGTTCAAATCCGCTTCTGTAACCGTGTTTAATTGCGTTCTTTCGAACTTTTGATTTTGATCTCCATGCCATATTAATGATAACCGTTTAATAATTCTAAAAGATCGTCTATAGCACTATGTCTATGCGAATCTTGAAGAACTGTTTTATATACATATTCTGAATTAGTTAATTTGGCCATATCATGATATGCCGAATAATTTTTATCTTTCAAATCTATTTGATATGAATCTCCACAAAACAACATTTTTGAATCTTTACCTAATCTACCAATTGCCATTGCTAATTGAGATCTTGTTAAATTTTGAAATTCATCTACTATAACAATTGAATTATCAAATGTTCTACCTCTAAAATGTGCCAATGATACCAATTCAATTTGTTCAGATTTTTCCATTTTTTCTAATATTTCTGGTTTATTATAAACTTTTCTCATATTACTTCTAATAGGAACTAACCATGGTTCCATTTTTTCTCTTTCAGATCCTGGTAAAAATCCATTATCTTCAGTTGAAATAGTAGGTCTTGTAATTATAATTTTGTTAAACTCATGTGCAAAAGAGGAAAAAGATATATCTATAATTAAGATATTAATTAAGGAAATTGAAGGTCCAATAATTATAGAAATAGGAATTATAGAAAAAAAAAATAGAAAATAGTTTTTAACAATCCTGTCAATCATATTTAAAAAATTTAAATAAATATTTTTATTTTTATTAATTTAAATTAGTTTATTGCCAGTTTAAATAATTTTTTAAAACTGGCAACCAGAACCAAAAAAATCACTACAGATGCAATTTTCCAAAAAACAGGATCTTCCATTATGCTCTCAAAAATTTCAGACATTATTAGCCTCTAATTATAGTTTGCAAAGTATGGCATACGCTGGGTGACTTTTTTAAGATAATTCCGAGTTTCCTTGTACGGCAACTTTTGCACTAATTGATTGTAAACCTTTTTTGAAGACATCTTATTTACAGCAGAAATCGTTGGTTTCAATTTTGTCGTACCTGTCATGGCTTTTGCTACATTTCCAGGCCCCGTATTGTATGCACTGATGACACAGTGATAGATACTCTCCTCATTGTTTATACCTTTGAAATAGACATTTTTCAGTTTACCTAGATACGCGCATCCAAGTTCTATGTTATTTTTAGGGTTGTATAGATATCTTCCTCTCAAAAACTTATCCTTTTTATAGAGATACATGTAGGCATCTCTCCCACCTGATTTGGGAACAAGTTGCATCAATCCATAAGCCGGTATGTGAGATCTTGCCTTTGGATTAAAGTCAGATTCAGTCTGTATTATGGCAAAGACTAGATTAGGAGGCAGACCATGGCGACTTGCTTGACTTAATACTTCGTTCTTATACCTTTCACTTCTGGTCTTAAGGTGATCTGGAATCAATTTGAATTTTACAGTATATTTTACACGATTCTTTTTATCTTTGGATCTTATATCTTTTTTAGTGGCTCTTTTGGCATTAACTACCTCTTTAGAGAAATTCTTTGCGTTTGTCTTTGTTACTTTAAGGCCGTTCTTGTTCTTTAATTGATTATCAAGAATTGGTTTATTATCATCTGCTGGTTTTGTAACGATTTTTTCGATCTTGATTTGGATCTTCTGTTTTGCAATATTGTCCATTTCTTTTTTTGAGACTCCATCCTTCTTCTCGATTAACACTTCTATCTCAACCTCACCCTTCTCAAAATCAATCGAACCTCTTGCACTGAGGTCCTCATCATAATCGACAAATTCCTTTTGACTGCTAAATCGAAAAGAGTCCCATTTCTCTTCTACCGATTTCTTGAACGCATTATAAAGTCTATCCTGTTCCTCTGAATATGTTTCAAACTCTTTGGTAATGGCAGCCAATGCTTTCACCTCGCCCTCGCTAATTTCTGTAAGATCTGCTTCCTGATTCTTGAGCCATTTCTCAAAATCGTCCTGCCCAACAGCGGGATATGATATCATAAAGACCAAGAACATCTTGAATATATGCTTTTTTATCATGATTAAAATCCTTCTAGCTCTTTGAATGGATTGCTTGAACTGTTTTCATTATCTACATTAAACATATCGAAGTAGTCTTTTGACTTTTTACCCTTTTCCCCATTTTTAAAATTATAACTTAGCTCAAGTAAATCGACATGCACCGACCTCTCTCTACTCTTTACAGAAAATTCAAATTCATATTCAAAACCCATTTCCATTTCTGGTACAGCTATTACTTTAAGCTTGTGTTTTCCAGTAGGAACCAACGGTATGCGTAAGTTGTTTGAGTATGACCAGTCTTCTTTTTTTCTGAACAACCCTTTCTTCTTTTTTTGACTTGAATTAGAAATTGGTGTGTCACCAATATAATTCCCATCTAGGAACACACTCGCTCCTAGTGGTGTTGAGGACACAAAAACATCATACCCAATATCTGACTCCCGTGAGTCTATGACCGTCTTGTATCCCATTTCTAATTGTGTATTGCAACTCCAGTCACCTCTTCCAAACTCAACAGAAACATTTCTCATCCCTGGCTTTAGATTTTCTAATTTTAGAGGCGTAATTCCTTCATATTTTCCATCAATTATAACCTCATTGCTAGCGGATATCATTTCAAAACTATTTTTTTCTGCAAAATCTAACATTTCCTCTAA
>CALBOT010000006.1 GCA_937896695.1 uncultured Candidatus Nitrosopelagicus sp.
CGAGAAAAATTTCTGGATGACGTAAAGGAAGTAGCGCATTTGCGAGACTATAACAAATTAAAAAGCTTATTGGATAAGGCAAGTGATCACAATATTGACAGTGACAATATAGTTATATGCGAAGCATCGGAAGTTTTAGAACAACTGCGCCTGCTGACCAATTTAGAAACCGATACCAAAAAATTACTCCAAGTCATTCTTATAGGTCAGCCTGAGCTGCAAGATCTGCTCAAAAAGAAATCAATTGAATCACAATTAATGAAAGAAGCAAAGTTAGAGGATATTCAATTAACTAAGCCACAAATTTTGGTTGATGCAGGATTAGCAGAAAACCACGATGATGCAATTCAAAAACTTCGAGACTTTGCAATTAATTTATCATCATCAAAAGTTACAGAAGTTTCATCCAGTCCGGATCTACATATTGTTCAAAGTATAAACACCCTAGATGATACGGATAAGATTATCAATGGAATGAGTTCAAGATTGAGAGAATGGTATGGACTTCATTTTCCAGAACTAGATAACATAATTGATAGTATAAACGGCTATGCACAGATTGTAGTTGCAGGAAAAAGAGAAAATATCACAGATGATGTATTTGTAAATGCAGGATTTCCAGATTCTAAAGTTCAAATGCTCTCACTAGTGAAAGAGAAAAGTAGAGGTGGAGACATTTCAGAAAAAAATCTTCAGATAGTACAAAACCTGGCAAAAAATATTTTAGAATTATTTGATTTAAGAAATGAATTAGAAAAACAAGTAGATGAACAAATGAATGAGATTGCTCCAAACCTATCTGCAGTTCTAGGTACTACAGTAGGTGCAAGAATTTTAGCCAAAGCAGGAAGTCTTCAAAAAATGGCAACTATGCCTGCAAGTACAATTCAAGTTCTTGGTGCAGAAAAAGCATTATTCCGTGCATTAAAGACAGGTTCAAATCCGCCAAAACACGGACTGCTTTTCCAACATGCAGTAGTACATGCAGCACCAAGATGGCAAAGGGGTAAAATTGCAAGAGCCATAGCAGCAAAAGCCGCAATAGCATCAAGAGTAGATGTCCACGGAACAGGTTTGAATAGCACATTACTAGAGAAATTAAATATTAGAGTCAAGGAAATAGAAGAAAAATATTCCAAACCAGTGAAAAGACCTCAACCACAAGAACGTCAAAGAGGAAATTTCCATAAGAGCAAAGAGTCTAAACAAAAGAGAAGAGCAGATAGATTCAAGAATAGAAAACGAAAGAATTTTGGAAGAAGATAGAAATTATTTCTGGTTCAATTTGGATGGAGAAAGAAAACTCTTCACAGAAAATTTTTCTCCAGGAAAACAAGTTTACAAAGAAAAATTATTAGATAAAAAAGGCATAGAATACCGAAATTGGGAACCATTTAGAAGTAAATTAGCAGCTTGTATAATGAACGGATTAGAAGAATTTCCATTTGAGGAAAAATCAAGTGTTCTATACTTAGGAGTATCTACAGGGACAACAATAAGTCATATTTCAGACATTGTAGGTCCTAAAGGAATTATTTTTGGTGTAGAACATTCTAGTAGAGTAGCAAGAGATTTTCTTGATAGAGTTGCAATTTATAGAAAAAATATTGTTCCAATTATTCAGGATGCAAAAAAACCTGATCAATATTTTTCCGTATTTAGTAAAGTGGATGTAATTTACGTAGATATTGCACAGCCTGATCAAACAAAGATTGCAATTACAAATTGTAAGATGTATCTTAAAAAAAGAGGAATTCTATTCTTAGTAATTAAAACAAGAAGTATAGATGTAACAAAAGAACCAAATCAGATTATTAATGAAGAAATTAAAAAATTACAAAGTGATTTCGATATACTTCAAAGAATTGATTTAAAACCTTTTGACAAAGATCATGCAATGATTATTGCAAGATCAATCAATTAGACCAAGAATTTTTTGGACAGGTTTCCAACTTTTACGAATTGAAGTTGGAAGAGATTTTTTTGATGAAGCAATTTTCTTTACATAGTTTACACTTTTTTTATCTGAAGGATATCCACTCCCGAGATTTGAAGTTTTGTTTAAGCGCATAATAGAACGATCTCTTGAAACTTTGGCAACTATTGAAGCGGCAGAAACAACAACAAATCTAGAATCAGCATAATGATATGATTTTACCTTAGATTTGTTAGATAAATCAGAGATCTCACGACCAAATCTAGTAGCATTTACATCACAAGAATCAACATAAGATATGTCAGGATTTAGATTAGATATCACTTCAGCCATTTTTTTTGCTTCTAAATGATTCAAGTTATGTTCAAAAACATACTTGTCAATGGTTCGTGGAGGAATTCTGATTACATGATAAGAATCTACAATTTTTAGAATTTCCTTATAGAGTAGATCACGTTTTTTTGAGCTAAGTTTTTTTGAATCACGTACACCTAATTTGCGAAGTTTGGAGATATTTTTTTTCTCTATACGGATTCCAGCTATAACCAAAGGGCCAATCATAGAACCTCGACCAGCATCATCAACACCACAAATTTGCACAAATTTTGGCTCACATACACGTATTAGAATATAGGGGATTTACTTTGATAGACGACAAGAATGAATGATGAACTTGTAGAAATTGTAGAAGGGACTACAAAGATAATTGTACCAAAAGGATCAATTACAGAGAAAGTTCCACCAAAGGAACCTGCATTTTTTAATCCAAGAGCAAGATTGAGTAGAGACATCTCCATAATAGCATATTCCGCATTCTGGAAAGATTTTGAATTTCCAAAAATTTTCTTTGATGGATTATCAGGATTAGGAGCAAGAGGATTAAGAGTTGCAAATGAGATAGATGGTGTTGAGAAAGTAATAGTCAACGATGTAAATCCAAATGCACTTGAAATTGCTTTGAATTCATCAAAAATAAATAATTTAAAAAATTTTGAAATTTCCGAGGATGAAACATGTAGATTTCTTAGTTCACACTCAAGAAAAAATAAGAGAGCATCAATTGTAGATATAGATCCATTTGGCTCACCGTCAAGATACATTGATTGTTCTATAAGAGCAACAATGCATGGAGGTATGTTAGCACTTACTGCAACAGATCTTCAAGTGTTACATGGATTATTCAATAAAGCTGCAAAAAGAAGATACTATGGAGTTCCTATAAAAACAGAATTCAGTAATGAAATCGCAATTAGATTGATTTTAGGATGTGTAAATTTTGTTGCAGGTAGATTAGATATTTCATTTGAACCATTATTTGTTGATCATGATATGCATTACTACAGAACATATCTAAAAATTCTAAATACGCCAGAGCAAGAAGAAAAAATTGGTTACATAATTTTTTGTAAAAATTGTGGAGATCGTTATGCAGGAATCAAATATGAAACAAAATGTCGAAAATGTGCACATAACACAGAGATAGCAGGACCATTATGGATAGGCAAATTATTTGATAAAGAATTTGTAAAAAAAATGAGTAATGTCAAAAACACACTTACAGTTGATAAAAAATGTGAGAAAATTCTTGAAAGATCCAAAATGGAAGCGGAATTGCCGGCTACATATTATACATTAAATGAAATTGCATCAAGAATGAATTCAGCACCAATAAGATTGGAAAATGCAATAAACAAGCTAAAAGAGCATGGATTTAATGCATCAGTGACATCATTGAATCCAGGCGGATTTAGAACAGATTGTGAAATTGACGAGATTATTCGGATTTTTCGGAGTTAAGATATCCCATACAAATACAGTATAATTCACTGCTAGGTTTCCGACTGGCTTTTGGTTTTGTTAACTTTGTTTTAATGAATTTTTTCTTCACAAATTCATAAAATTCAGACGAATATTCTCCATCAAACACCTTAAACAATGCATTTCCTTTGTCAGACAATGTCTTTTCCATTAATTTTTCAGCAGTGTAATTGAGAGATATTTGTGCAGCATGATCTACAGACCAATTTCCAGATACATTTGGAGATAAATCACATATTACGGAATCAACTTTTCTATTAAAAAATGACATAATTTGATCTAGCATACCTTCATCTTCAATGTCACCGCGAATAATTTCAACTCCAGGAATTTCTTCAACAAAAGATAGATCAATTCCTAAAACTTTTCCTCGATTACCTGAAATTTGATGTGCAACTTGTAACCATCCACCAGGTGCACACCCCAAATCCAAAACATATGAACCTGGACCAATAATACGATAAGATTTGTTAATTTCTTTTAGTTTGTAAGAAGCTCTACTTCGGTATCCTTGTTCATGAGCAAGTTTTCTATAATGATCTTTTTTAGCGTCGATTAATTTCATTTCTTTTTCTTAGAGAATTCAATAGCAACCCAATTTTCAATTAGTTGACAATGAAGAGGACTAGGTTCAGGATATGCATTTTCAAAGTCACATTTCTGTTCTACAGGACAAGTTAAACATGGAGAATCTACTAATGATTCCAGTTTAATCGGAGCTTGTTCAATAATTAATTTGTAAGTCCAACGTCCTTTTTGTAGTAATTTTTCACGAGAGATTAAACCACGTCTTTCCAATCTGAGTGCAAGTCTAGCACCGTCTTTTGTGTTAAGTTTTAGTTTTTTCCACAATTCACTTTGTAATACGCCTTTGTCTTCATAATCAGCAATTATTTCACAAACTTTGTTTGTGAGTTTATCCATATCCATTTTTTCAATTTGGAAGTTTCGTATTTGTTCATCAGAAAATTCATCTTCAATATCATCTTCAGGAGTTCTTTCTGCAGCCTCTTTTGCAGCTTTTGCTTCAGCTTCTTCTTTTTCTTTAGCAGCTTTTGCTTCTTTCTTTGCTTGTGCAATTTCGGCTTTTGTTAATTTTTTTGGTTTTTCTTCTTTAGGTTTAGCTGCTTTCTTTTTTGGTTCTGCTTTCTTTTTTGGTTCTGCTTTCTTTTTTGGTTCTGCTTTCTTTTTTGGTTTTTCTTCTTTAGGTTTAGCTGCTTTCTTTTTTGATCTTTTTTGATCTTCTAATTGTGCACGTAATTCTGCTAATTCTTTTTTTATTTCACTTGCGGTTTCAGGATCAATTTCTTTTTTTGACATTATTTATTCACCAATTAATTTACTCCACACGTATTGTTTCAGTCATACTCATACTATCAGTATATTTTTCATTAAAAATTTCAACATAAATTTCATAAGTTCCAGATTTAGTAATTAATTCTGAATAATTTTCATCCACAGGCAAAGTATTATTATTTTGGATGAAACATTGTTTCAAAAATCCACTTTGGGTTAAAACTTGTTTTTCAGAAGAAGATGCATCATAAATTGTGATGTACAAATCACCACAATTAAAATCTGGATTTAATAATTCTATACTGAATTCTATATTAGAATTTTGGGCAATTTGATTATTAAATCCAATTAGGCTTATTTCACTTTTTGAACTAGATGTATGCCCATCACCTCCAAATTGTGCAAAATTTAATTCTCGATCTGGACTGCTTAATGTCTCAGCCATTACCGCAGTACCTAACGATACAGAAAGTATGATAGGAAGAACATAGATTACAAAGGCTGAAGGTTTAACCAAGATGTTAAAACTTCATTTCTCACGTATATCAAATTTGTCATATTTTTTTAGACAGATTATGTTTATCTTAGGAGTGAATTTTTAGATATTATGACAAAAAAGGAATGTAAAGATGGAAAGTGTAGAGTTGACATTCCAGACTTGACCGTAGAAGAGAGTGAAGAGAAAAAAGTGGACAAAAAGGATTCGTCAAAACGTCTAAGATAATTTGGTCATTTGAGTTAAATTCTAGCGAACGATAATTTTTCTGTGAGGTTAAGGAAGTTTAGAGCTCGTGCCTATCGTTGCATACATGATTCGGGAGAAATTAGAGTGGGAGATCTTGCAGCTTTTGTTGGCAGAAATGAGAGTGGTAAAACTACAATTTTACAAGCATTAACTCTGCTAAACAAAGATCAGCCAATATCAGAACTCGACTTGTGTGATGAAATGACAGAAGACTTGAAGCAAGAGATTAGATTAGCTGAAGGAGAATTTGATTTGAATCATAATGAAGTCAAATTGATCAAAGATACATTTCCATCAATTCCGGAAATAAGAAAAATTAAGATTTATCGAACTAACAAGAATCCAATTCCACAATATGATTTTGGAACTGTGGAAATTAGTGAAGCTGAAAATAGTGGATTAAATTCATGGGAAAACTTTAGAGAAAAATTTCTTTCATTTTTAGATACCATACCAAATCATGTACAAATTAAACTAGATACAGAATTCTTTCAAGGTCAAGCACCAGAAACTGAAGAGATGTTTAGAAATGAAATGGCTGAATTTGGAAATAATTTACAAGTATTAGCTGCAGATGAACCACAAGTTATTGAAGAATGGAATAAAATTTCAGATGAGAATGATGCTAATTTCCAAAGCTTACTTGTAGGCACTACCGAGAAAATGGCGTTAGAGAATTTTATAGACTCTAATTTACATCCACGATTTGTATATTTTTCAGATTATAAAAAAATCATTGGAAATGTAAATTTGAATGAGTATAGGAAAGAGAGAACAAGTCCTAGCATAGAATTTTCTGAAGAAGAATTTGATAAAGCAGATACTGTTGATAATTTATTTTATCTAGCAGAGTTAGATGTTGAAGAATTAGAAGAGGCAAAAGATAGTCCCTCACAATTAATAAAATTACTCAACACATGTAGTAAAAGACTCACTGAGAAATTGAATCCAGCATGGAAAGGTGATCCAATTCATGTTGAATTAAGACTTAATCCAAATAATGTGATGAGTGTCGTTATATCTGACGTACATAAAGATGGAACAGTTACAAATACAGGATTGTTAAATAGACGAGCTGAAGGATTTAAGTGGACATTTTCATTTATTGTTAATTTTGCAGCAGAGACTCAAAGAGCAGAATTGAAAGAAGCAATTTTACTTTTAGATGAACCTGCAAGAAATTTGCATCCTACTCAACAGAGAGGAATTTCCGATTTATTGAAAAGTTTGGCAGGTTCAAATCAAGTTCTATATGCAACGCATTCACCTTACATGATTTTTGATTATGCACCGGGCAATCTTTTGGTAGTTGAATTAGACAAAAAGAAGCATTTGAGTAGAATTTACTATGATTATTGGAATGCAGATGATCTGACATTAACACCAATACTTTATGGCTTGTCAAGAGGATTAGTAGAATCAATTTTAGATAGACAAATAGGATATAATTCCAGACCAATCATTGTTGTAGAAACTATTGCAGATACAATGTATCTTAATGCATTTGATAAATTTTTAGAAGACCCAAATATCTCAATGAATCCTCTTAACATTGTTGCTGCGTATAATAAAAATTCAGTTTTACCATTATCAATTTTCTATAGAAACCATGGATACAATACCTTTGTATTACTAGATAATACTGAAGAGTCGAAAGAAATTTCAGCCCAATTAATTGCAAATGACTTTTCAAAAACTCAAACAATTTTCTTTGAAGAAAAAGCAAAGGCCCTTCAATCTATTGAAGACTATATGATTATAGAAGATTATCTTTATGCTGTAAACCAAACTTATGCAATTAAATTAAGAAAAGAAGGGTATGTCAATTTAACAGAACAAGATATTCAATCCAGAAACAAGAGTGGAATTATTGATAGTCTTAACTCAATATGGGAAGAACATAAAGAAGACGGATGGGAAGAATTCGATAGTGAAGAAGTAGCACGTTACATATGTGAAAAAATTGCAATAGAAGAAGCAGATTTTCTTTCAGACAAAACTAAAGATAAGTTCAGATCACTCTACAGATT
>CALBOT010000007.1 GCA_937896695.1 uncultured Candidatus Nitrosopelagicus sp.
GTACCACCTCACGTAAACCCTGACACCATGGACAAGAAGTGCTCGCTCGAAATCCGTTGTTTTCTGAGAGCAATAGTCACAAACGCAAACTGGTTGGTCATCAGGTGGAGCTGCGAGGTAAAGCGCCTTCTTCATGTCGGGCTGACTGCGGCGTGCTGCAAGGATAGGGTTGAAGAGGCTGGAGAGGACGAGCACTCGACCCATAATCAAACAAAAGCACACTAAATTTCGCTAAAACAATGGGAAGATAATAAAGTACAATTTGTAAAGACATATCAAGAACATTTACCCATTAGTTTGACACCTGAGATTATATATGATGAGAAGAATATTAGAGTAAAGAAACAACCGAAGTTGGCAATTATAATACCAACTAAGGACAACTTAGATTTATTATTTGGATGTTTAGATTCCATATATGATAAAACACAATATGAAAATTTTAAGATATTTCTAGTCGTTCCTTTAATTTTTCTACAAATCCACCTAATATTAGACCCAATGCCAACCAATAAACTGACACAGCTACAAATGCCATACCTCTAAATCCATTTACTAATTCCATTGGAGCAGATATTTCGTCAGGATTTTCAGGCATTACAACAAAAACTACACTAATGAATATGGCATATCCTACAAATGCCAAAATTTTCTTATTTTGTAACCTCTTGTATACTTGATAAAATCCAACTGCCGCAAATCCAGAAATTGCAATGAATGATAGGAATAGTATTGATCTTAACACTACTGTTTCAGTATCTCCTACGGTTGGAGGGTTAGCAGGATATTTTAAAAATGGAATTACAAATACTGTAAACCACATTAATCCAGTAAGAAATAGTGTTCCTTTCACATTGTTTTGAGGTAATGCTTTTCTTGATAGCATGTATACGATTCCAACTAGTGCTGCAATAGATGTTCCAAGAATTGCTCCTGCCAACACCTGTCCTCCTTTTTGCCATGTTCTATACGAATTGTATTCTACCCAAAATTCAGGAGTATCTTCTTCTTCACCTGTTGCAAACAGATTTTGATTTTCTATTCCTATAGCTTGATCCAAGTATGGTTCAACAATTGCTAGATTAATTCCTCCGTGAATCAAACCTGCAAAACATCCAGAGACTAATACAATTGCAATAAAAAGTCCAGTTCTCATCATAACCACCTAATGGCATGGAAATCCTGCTGCATGTCGCATATCATGAGTTAATTCATGTATGAATAGTTCTTCAAATGCAGTTTCACCAGTTACAATACTGAAAATATGCCCTTGATCAAATCCTACAACAAACAAACCTACAACAAAGATCAATACAAGACCAATAATTGCTGCAATTGGAAATTTCTTTTCTGTTGTCGTTCGTTGTAACTGCGACATAAAATTTCAATTATTGAATAATATTAATACTGTTGGATAATTTATCCAATTTATATATCAATTATTTGTTGTAAAAACATGCATAGTCACATCAAAATTCTTCAAAGAGTTGTTTCAAAGAAAAGAACTGGAAAGGAGTTATCATTTAGTATGCCGCATGTTTTCAAAGCAATTAACATCTTGTATAATGAAAAATATGTTAGTCGTGCAACATTATGTAGAGAACTTCATTTAGGAGAGGGTTCAATCAAGACATTAATCAAACATCTAAAAGAATTAGAAATTATTTCAATAATCAAATCAGGAACATTTCTTACCACAAAAGGAAGAAACATTGCAGAAAAGTTTCAGGAATCAATTCCATCATGTCACTTGTTAAAAGATTGTAAACTGACTGGATTCAGATATACTAATGCAGTGCTGTTGCGTGATTTTTCAAATCATCTGGGAAACGGATTAGAGCAAAGAGATTTTGCCATACTTTATGGGGCAAAAGAAGTCTTTACTTTTGTATTTAAGAAAGAGAATTTTGTATTTCCTAAAGAGAACATAGATGGTTTTTCAAATGACAGAAAGACAAAAGATATTATGATTGAAAAATTAAATCCTCAAAAAAATGATGTAGTAATAATTACTTCTTCTAATGATAAATTTGAAGCTGAACTTTCAGGAATAAACTCTGCACTGTGTACAATCGCATCTCATGACAAACATTAATTTCCATAATAACATCTTTTTATCTTTTTAATAAAATTATATGGTGTTCACAGAAATTTTGTATTACATACACTGCATCATTGTCAGTAATTGAAATTACTATTCCTAAACGATCATATTTTGAATCCATATGTTCTCTCATGATCTGGACCGTTCATCCATCCACAATTTCTTTAGATAATGATTCATCTGTGTGCCATGTGTATGATGATTTTATTTTATTGTCATGTATGATGTGTATACCCGATGCTGTGCAATATTTTCAGCAATGCCTTCTGTATATATGAGCCAAAATTTTTTCTGCAAGTGTATCTGAATTGTTTCCTCTATCTGTAGGATCTATTCTTCAGGTGTTTCATGATCAAAGAAGTTCCTTTTTCCCATATCATAACTATGATCTCTTGCAAAACTTGCTAACCTAGAATCATTTACTAGTGACGATTTTCCATGTTTGTTTCTTTCTTCATTAGTAAATTGAAATACTAACATTCCATTTTTGTAATATTAAATTCAGGGATGAATGTATTTGAAATATTATCAAAAGTGTTTTCAGAGAGTATTTCATTGAAGAATTCATCATTAGGAATTTCTTCTTCAATAGTTTGTTGTACTGTAGTTAATGATTCACGAATTTGTTTATCTAAAAAATAATTTCCTAATTGCAATGGATTCATAATATTCCTAGCATCAAAATTGAAAAGATGATTCCGATTATTCTTTTCTTTCCACTTCTAGAATGTCTAGAATTTTTTACATGATTACTTCATTTGTAAGAATCACATATGGACATCTATTTTTATCCCATTTTTCAAATCTATATCCATAATTTTTACAATATTTGGTCATATTTTCCGCTAACTTGATAATTTCTCAAGATGTTCTTATGTGGATTGATTCAATTCTTTATTAGATTCTAAACTTCTCACAATTTTCTTATAATCTTCAGGAAACATTATTTTAATTTCTTCTAACATGTGTAGTATTGTTTTATAGTTCATCTTATCTCCAAAATTGTGTCTTTTACACTTGGCATGTTTATCATAACGGATTTTACACGTTCATTTTGATTAAACTGTGCCTAAAATTGGTATACAGTGATTATCATTTGATATACAATCAATGTATGAGTTTGGAATTACTAGAATAGTATAATAATAGATGTTTTAGCTGTAGGTTGTGAAGAAAATAGAGGCTATTATCAACAGAAAAAATTATCCTTTGATTCGTGGTGAATTGGATGGCCTGGGAATAGAAATTATTGATAAACGAAATTTGGAAGATAGTAAATTTATTACTAAATCTACTGGTTCCCGCGCAGGCGGAACTGGTGTACGTTCTACAATGCTTGCAAAGATCGAGCTTGCTATGCAAGATAAAGATGCACGCGCTGTACTTGAGATGATATCAAAACTTTCTGGGTTGCCTCCAAACATGCCTCAAAAAATCTTTGTTTTTGACATGAATGAGATGGTAGATGGTAGCACTCTTGAAGGTCAAGCAGATGTAGAAACTGAACATGCATCTAGAACTCCAAGACGATTTGTCACAAAACGAAATAGACTTGTTCCTCTCCAAAAACGTACTCTCTACAAATTAGAAGAGATGTATGATGAAAATACAGAACTTTTAGAAACTGACTATAGAATTAAGTCCTTTGCAGATTTTGTTAACTATTGTATTATGAAACAACTTCCAACCTTGGATAAACAACTAAAGAATCCTACAATTCTCTACGAAGATAATTTTTAGATATAATCTGCAACCAAATACAAACTAAGAAACAAAATTCCTACTACAGCCATGCCTATTTTTGCTAGACGAATCTGTGATTTATTTAAGGTGAATGGCATTTTTTAGACTTTCACTATAACTTCAAAAGTCTACGTTTTGTGCCTCTATTTACGGTAATGTATACCTCGGTAATTTTAGCCTCAGAAACGTTTGGTGATTCTAGAACTGTTTGTGATGTTCCTCTGTTTGATGATAAGGTAGTTGGTCGACTTTTTTGTGAGATAATTTTGATTGTTCTGTTAGACTGAAATTCTTTGTATTTTGTGCCTGCCCAATTTGCGCCTTCATGAGTAATTATTTGTCTTGATGTTCCACGTCTTCTAGAAACTGCTGCCATCAATTTAGATTCCTCCTATCATTGCTAGTGTAACTGGTGGCAAGACAACTATTGCACCAATAACTGCCAGTTTCATGTAGTCAGTTTGGGTCAAGTTGGAAATTTTGATGTTATTTTTTGGAAGAGAGACTTTCATTTAGATGATCTCTTCCCCTTCGTTTCCAGTTTCAATGTCGATTGCACGTAGCAATTGTGAAATGAAGATTTTGCCGCCTCGTGAGTTATTTTTTATGATATTGACTGCTTTTTCTTCTTTAGATTCTGGAATAACTACCATTATTCTATATTTGTCAGCAAAATGTGGTACAAATACTTCTGAACCCTTATGTACGAGAATTTCTGGTGCTGTTTTTTCACCTCTTCCTCTAACCTTGGTGATTGTCAAACCGCCAATGTTTATTTCTTTAAAACTTTCACTTATTGACATTACGTCGTTTTCCGAAAGGATTATTTCTAATTTTAGCATGATTAAGTTATTGCATTCAAAGTAATTAATATTTTAAAAAATGGAAATCAATTGATTATCAATGTTAATCAACTTTGATAAACGTTAAATGAAAAAAGAAATTAAAACATTGTATGCCTATAGATACTGGTGATACAGCATGGATGCTTGTAGCAGGATGTTTTGTTTTACTAATGATCCCTGCACTTGGTCTATTTGAGTCAGGTCTATTAAGAAAGAAAAATGTGGTTTCAATTCTATCACAAATTATCTTTGGTTTATCATTACTTAGTGTAATGTGGTTTGTCTTTGGATACAGTCTATCGTTTGGTCCATCACAAGACGGTATGATTGGAAACTTAGATCATGCATTTGTAAAAGGTATTCCATGGGACGAACCTCTTGAAGGAATGTCAATACCTGGTGTACTATTTGTTAAGTTCCAAATGATGTTCGCATGTATTACTCCTCTATTACTTTCCGGTACAATTGCCGAAAGAATGAAATTCAGATCTTTTATCATATTCATCTCTGTATGGTCCGCTCTCATTTACTATCCACTAGTCCACTGGGTTTGGGGTGGTGGATGGTTAGCAGAACTAGGAGTTGTTGACTTTGCAGGTGGTATTGTAATTCATACCAGTGTTGGTATGGCCGCACTTGCAGCAGCAATAGTACTTGGACAAAGACGTGGATTTGGTCCGGCAATTAACATCCCTCATAGCATTCCTATTGCCGTATTAGGTGCATCGTTACTTTGGTTAGGTTGGTTTGGATTTAATGCAGGTAGTGCCTTAACATCTGGTGCTCTCCCTGCAAACACCGCACTTGTTACTCATCTAGCTTCTTCCGTTTCTGCATTAATTTGGGTAGGCTTCTCTTGGATGAGAACTGGAAAGCCATCAATTGTAGCCGGAATCAATGGTGCAATTGCTGGACTTGCAGGAATTACACCTGCCTCTGGCTTTGTCAGTGTTGAACATGCATTCATAATTGCAATAGCAATAGGTGTGTTCTCTTATGGTGGAGTTGTACTAATTAGAGACAAACTAAAGATTGACGATGCACTTGATGTAAGTTCTGTACACGGCATCGCAGGTATTGTGGGTGCACTAGCAATAGGAATCTTTGCAAGCGCTGCAATTGGCGGTGTTGACGGCTGGCTCTATGGTAATCCTGATCAATTATGGATTCAAGCAGTAGGTATTGGAGTTGCAGCAGTCTTGGGCTTTGGTGGAACATGGATAATTCTACAAATCATGAAACGTACTATCGGAATTCGTGTTGATCCAGAAATTGAAGATGTAGGTCTTGACTTAGGTGAACACGGTGAAGCAGCATATGCTGACGAAGAAGAGTTTAGATTAACTCCTGATGACTATTTGAAAAAGCAACCAAAAGAAAAATAATAATTTTTGATTTATTATGTATTATAGTAGCGATAAAGAATCAGAAGAGAGACCTGAGTGGGATTGGCTAAAGAAGTAGTATCTTCTCAGACTCATGAAAAATTATGTTCTGATATACTTTTTTCACATGAAAGCGTTCGTTTTGTAGGTTTAGTAAATAATAAATCTGATTTGTTATACAGCACACAGAAAGAAAATTTAGATCCACTTTTGGATGCTGATGAAATAAGAATCTCAATAAATTACTCTTTAGAAAGATGGAGAAAGGCACAAAATCTTTCATTCAGATTAGGAAATGAAAAACTCACACTAACTGAATATGAAAATGTCACTTTAATCTCAATTCCATATCAGGAAAACTTGTTACTAATCAGCACTCAACCAACAGTCCATTACCATGATGTTGTACAATCAATAATTGCTGCTATACCTCCGTGGGGGATTTAATTTATGGAAAACGCAACCGTTAGTTACATTCAATTACTAAGAGAAGATTTAGCAATATTTCGAGTCGTTCCTGAAGGTCCTTTTCCTGAGTACAAGGCAGGTCAGTTTCTAACATTGGGGTTACCTGTAAAAAGTGAAAATAATCGTGTAATCAATCGTGCATATTCAATTGCTTCTCATCCGGAAAATAAAAAATATTTTGAGTTTGTCATTCGATGGGTAAGAAAACCATATCCTGGAAGATTAACTACTGCAATGTTCAATCTAAAAGAAGGTGACCCAATTCAGTGGAGAAAGGCTAACGGCACCCTGACAATTAATGACAAATTACCAAATGGTGAACCTGATGAAAGACGAATTGTCTGTATAGGTGGTGGTACTGGTCTTGCACCATTTGTTAGTTTTGCTCAACATCTTCATGACATTGGAGATAAACGTGAGATTGTTGTTTTACATGGAGCGAGTTACGTTGATGAATTAAGTTACAGAGAACGTTTGACAGATTTGGAATTAGAAAGTATTGATAGAGGTGCTGACAAATGGAATTTCAAATATCGAGCTGCAATCAGCAGACCACAAGAATGGTTGAATCGTTCTTGGACTGGTCAAACTGGAAGAGTGGAACAATTCCTAAGAGCAAGACCTGGACGAGTATCTCCATTAGAAGAATTAGTTGGTGAAAAAATTACACAAGATAATACAATGTTCTACATTTGTGGATGGCAAGGAACAATTGATGGTACCTTGGATTTTCTCGGAAACAAAGAGTTTGTAACAGAACGAAACAAAAGAGAAGATGGTAGTTACGAAGTAAAATACGAATCATACGGATAACGACTAGGGACTAGAAAAAAAAAGATTATGGGAGCGAAAATACGCTCGCACCCACAATCACTAAAAATCCTAGAAAGAGAACTGTACGCTCTCTATGGTCTCTTCGGAGTTTTCCCTCATGCATGAGTCCTGATATTTCTTTTTAGATTTTAAAGAATGTATCCTGTTTTTACAGTTCCATGGTACAAATGTTTTTAAAGAAAATATTCCGTGCCTTTTAAGGCAGTTAATTACATTCTCAATGTATGTTATGTTTTTATTTTCATGGTTTTTCTATACGACATGTCAAAGATTGCACTTGTTCAGTTCAAAGCATCAACTGATAAGAAAAAAAATCTTCCAAAAATTCTAGATTACATAAAGCAAGCAGCAAAAAATAATGCTGATATGGTTACCTTTCCTGAATACATGATGTTTTATACACCATCAACACAAACAGCAAAACAAGTAGCAGATGAAGCAGAAACAATCGATGGTTCATTTGTTTCTGCAGTTGCACAAAGTGCAAAAGAAAATTCAATTAGTATAGTAGGTACAATGTATGAAAAAAGTAGAAAAAAAGATCGTGTATATGATACTTCATTTATTGTAAACAAAAAAGGAGAAGTAACTGGGAAATATAGAAAAATCCATCTTTACGATGCTTTAGGGTTCAAAGAATCTGATAAAATGTCATCTGGTACAGAAATTCCATTGCCAACAAAAACTTCTGTTGGAAAAATGGGTATGCTAATCTGTTATGATCTAAGATTTCCTGAAATGTCAAGAACTCTTGCATCGTCTGGTACAGAAATTCTTGTTGCTCCTTCTGCATGGGTTAATGGTCCTATGAAAGAAGAACATTGGTTAACACTAAACAAATCTCGTGCAATTGAAAATGGCTGTTATGTTATAGCACCTGATCATTTGGGTCACGTATACTCTGGACGAAGTTTAGCCGTTGATCCTTATGGGCGAATCTTACTAGATATGAAAAAACGACAAGGAATTGGATATGTAACCATCTCTTTGGACAAAGTTCATGAAATAAGAAAACAACTCCCATTGCTAAAGAATAGAAGAACTGATATCTATTCTGATTTTAAGATCTAGTCTTGCATTTCATGTTTGCACATTGTCTTTTCCATTCTTGTTTTCTTGTATATCTGAAAATTACTGTAGGCCAATGGCATTCTGGACATTTGGTTTTTAGAACTTTTAGCATTGCTTTTTGTAAGAGTGGTGCTGAGGCCTTACAGCCATTTTGATAATTTGTACATCCAATGAATCGTTTCTTCGTTGTAACTGATTTGATTACTGATAACTGCCCTTTGTGACATTCTGGACACTCACAGATGCCTTCTTTTGGCGAATTTGTTCCTAAAATTGTGTATTTTTTACTCTTTGTAGAAAATGAAACGAACC
>CALBOT010000008.1 GCA_937896695.1 uncultured Candidatus Nitrosopelagicus sp.
TGGCGGCGTTGAAAATGATTATGATGCATTAATGAAAATACAGACCGAACTAAATACTGAAATGCGAAGAGATGGTATAGCAGATGGTGGAGGACAAGGTGTAATATTTTATGTTGCGGCACTACAAGAAGTATGGTTTGTTCCTACCGAAGATTGTATTTGTGGAGGAGGAACTCAAGGAGCACATACAGTAGGAATGTCTCATTCTGGACGACCAGTAGGAAAATTTGCCGAACAAGCTAATAAAATAGGATAGGGAAAAATTTTGAAAACACAATTATTATGTACGTTTGCACATAGAAAAGATCTTGATCTGATTGTAGATTACGTTCAAAAATCATATACTATATCAGAAAAAAGATTGTTTGTATTTTCAAATGCAGATAGCCCATCTGAATTATATGTAACATATAATGTTGAACCAGATGATTACGGCAAAACGCCCAATACAATTATGATTCATAGAAAAAAAGAAACCAATACATTGTATACAGTTAATGCATTAAATGCAATAATTAAAAAAGTAAACAATGGAGTTTTAGATAAATCATTTATAATCAATTGGGAAAATTATTCTAATTCATTGTTATTAACAGATGGTGATCAAGCAAAACACATTCATTTGGAATTATTTAAGAGAATTGATTTGTAACGTATATTTATATAAGTAACTAATAAAAATTAACAAATAAAAACTTTTTTGCAACTTTTTTCGATAATCCTTAGGATAAATGAAATAAAGTTGTTATATTAATTATTAATTATTAACCATTAAAAAATAGGAGAAAAAAATGGCAATTAACTTAGACGCGATTAAGGCAAAACTTAATCAATTACAAACATCAAACAACAGAACTTCGAATCTGTGGAAGCCTGAACCAGGCAAGCAAATCATTAGAATAGTTCCTTATCAGCACAGAAAAGATAATCCGTTTAACGAATTATACTTTCACTATGACTTAGGTAAGAAAAACTTTCTATCACCAGTAACTCATGGTCGTCCAGATCCTGTAGTTGAATTTTCTGAAAAATTAAAATCTTCTGGTAATTCAGATGAATGGAAATTAGGTAAGAAAATGGAACCTAAAATGAGAACTTATGTTCCTGTGCTTGTAAGAGGTAAAGAATCAGAAGGTGTTAAGTTTTGGGGTTTTGGTAAATTAGTTTATCAAGAATTATTGGGAGTGATAGCAGATCCAGATTATGGTGATATTACAGATGCAATGAATGGTAGAGATATCTTAGTTGAATTTACACCTGCAGAAGGACCTGGTCAATTTCCAAAAACGTCTATACGAGTGAAACCTAATGTTACTCCTTTAACTGAAGATAAGAATGTAATGGATATGGTAACAAATAACCAACCAAACTTATCAGACATCTTTAAAGAGCCATCATATGATGAGCTTAAAGAAGCTTTAGCTAACTGGTTGAATCCAGAAGGTGATGACGCTGTACAAGATTCAGCATCAACACCAGCAGAAACTAAAGGTGATCTTCCATGGGAAAAAGAAGAAAAGAAAGAATCAGTTAAAGAAGGCGTAAACAAAGTAGATGATGTTGGAGCAGCATTTGACGATTTGTTTAACGACTAATATTAGGAGAAACAAGTTATGGCGAGAAAAACAAAAGCAGAACAAGCAGAAGATCTAGCAACTGCATTAGGTCAAAGTATTCAAGAAGGACTGAATAAGAAATTTAAAAATACTAACTATAAGGTTGCATATTTCCTTAACGGAGATACAGATTCGCCTAGTGAAGTAGGTGGATGGGTAGGTACAGGCTCTTCAATGCTAGACTTAGCAATCTCAAATAGAAAAGGTGGAGGTTTTCCAGTTGGCAGAATAACTGAGATAACAGGATTAGAAGCTTCAGGTAAATCATTACTAGCAGCTCATGCTTTAGCAGATACGCAAAAGCAAGGAGGTCTTGCAGTATATATTGATACTGAAAATGCGGTTAGCCGTGAATTTTTAGAAGCAATAGGATTAGATCTGGAAAAAATGCTCTATGTTCCATTAGATGCTATTGAGGATATTTTTGAGGCAATTGAAAGTATTATTGAATCGGTTAGAAAATCTAACAAAGATAGATTGGTTACAATTGTAGTAGATTCAGTAATGGGAGCTTCAACAAAGATTGAACAAGCAGCAGATTATGATAAAGATGGTTGGGCTACAAGTAAAGCTATCATATTATCAAAAGGTATGCGTAAGATAACAAATCTAATTGGTAGACAGCGAATTGCCTTGTTGTTTACTAATCAGCTTCGTTCAAGGTTAGGTGTAGCATTTGGTGATCCTTGGACAACAAGTGGTGGAAAAGCAATTCCATTTCACTCATCAGTAAGGTTACGATTGAAATCAGTAGGACAGATCAAAGTCAAAAAAGATGGCGTTGATCAAACTGTTGGTATCAAAACTAGATGTCAAGTTATTAAAAATAGAATGGGTCCACCATTAAAAACTATTGATTATGATATTTACTTTGAAAGTGGTATCGATGACTTTGGCGGATGGTTAAATGTTATGAAACAATTCAAATTGGTGAGTACAGCTGGTGCATGGTATACATATAAAAAATCAGATGGTACAGATGTAAAATTTTTATCAAAGGACTTTCAAGGTAAACTTGAAGCGGATCAAGAATTGAAGGATGAAATATACAATGCCATTTGTGATGCTTATATATTAACATACAAGCCAGGTGATAATATTGGAATTGATGATATTGAAATAGAGGAAGAATTTACGAATGAAGAATCTTAAAAGATATCATAAACTTTTTCAAGACGTTGTCAAGGAACATCAAGAAGGTGGACCATCGAATATTAATAGTAGAATATTGATACTCGATGGTCTTAACACCTTTATCAGAGTATTTTCTGCAGTTCCTGCATTAAATGATGATGGAGATCATATTGGCGGTGTTACTGGATTCTTAAGATCTATAGCCGCCAATATTCGTCTTCTCAAACCTACAAGAGTTATTGTTTGCTTTGATGGCAAAGGAGGCTCTAAACGTAGAAAAAAGATTTATCCAGATTATAAAGCAAATAGAGCTGTTAGTACAAAATTTAACAGGTATCAAGAATTTGCTACAAAAAAAGATGAATCAGAATCAATGAAAAAACAGTTTGGTAGATTAATTGAATACTTAAATTGTTTACCAATAACAATGTTAGCAGTTGATAATATAGAAGCTGATGATACTATAGCATATATTGCAAATGAAGTATATACAGAACCAGATCAAAAAGTACAAATAGTTTCAACTGATAGAGACTTTTTACAATTAGTAAATGATAGAATATCAGTTTGGAGTCCTATCAAAAAGAAAATGTATACTCCAGAATTAATGAAAGAAGAATTTGGAATCAATGCATCTAATTATTTATTATATAGAACATTTCTAGGTGATAAATCAGATAACATTCCAGGTGTAAAAGGAGTAGCATTGAAATCGCTTATCAAGTATTTTCCTATGGTTGCTGAAGATAGGCATGTAGATTTTAGAGAATTAAAGGAACATGCTCAGGATGGTAAAGATCGCTACAAAATCTATAAGTCCGTTATTGAATCAGAGGACCAGGTTAACTTGAACCGTTCTTTAATGCAACTAAAAGAAGTTGATATAGCCGGTAATTTGAAGATGATGATACATGATAAGGTAACAGGACCTGTAGATAAATTAAATACATTTCAATTTAAGAAAATGTTTATGCAAGATAAAATGTATACAGTTATAAAAGATTTGGATACATGGTTAGCAACTTCATTCAATACATTAAATGCTTACACATCACTTTGATATTTGAAAATAATTTATTATATTAAAGTATGACAGATAGATTAAGTAGTTATGGATACGCTTTTCAGATAAAGGTTATAACATCTTTATTAACTGATAAAAGCTTTTTAGAACAGATATCGGATATAATGGTTTCATCATATTTCGAATCAGATGCTAACAGTTGGATTATTGATACAATTTTAGAATATCATAAAGAATATAAATCATCTCCAACATTGGAAGTGATGAAAGTTAAACTTGAAAAAGTTGATCATGATGTTTTGAAAGAACAAATAATTCAGCATCTTAAAGATGCATGGAAGTTTACAGAATCAGAAGATTTAGCTTATATAAAAGATCAAGCATTAGACTTTTGTAAAAATCAAGAAATAAAAAGAGCTATTCTTGCATCTGTTGAATTATTGAAAAATGGTGATTATGAAGGAATCAAAGCAAAGGTAGATGGAGCTCTTAAAGCAGGAGCAGATAAAGATATTGGCCATGATTATATGATAAGTATAGATGAACGATATACTGAAGCAGTAAGACATGTTCAAGCAACTCCATGGGAAGTTATCAATGAATTAACAGATGGTGGATTAGGTAAAGGTGAGTTAGGTGTAATGGTTGCTCCTGCAGGTATTGGTAAGTCTTGGGCATTAATGAATGTAGGCGCTAATGCAGTTAAAAAAGGTAAAACAGTTTTACATTATACATTAGAGTTGAATGAAGCATATGTTGGATTAAGATATGATTCAGTTATAACAGGTATTGCAAATCAAAATCTAAAACATTATCAAGAAGATATAAAAGATCAATTATCTAAATTGAAAGGTGAATTAATTATCAAACATTATCCTACTAAAACTGTTTCTGTAATGGGTATTAGAAGTCATGTTGAAAAATGTATAATGCAAGGTAAATCACCAGATGTTATTATAGTTGATTATGCAGATCTATTGAGAGGCCATGGCCAAGAAAAAAGACATGAGTTGGAAGGTATATATGAAGACTTGAGAGGTATGGCTGGAGAATATGAAATACCTGTTTGGACGGCATCTCAAGCAAATAGATCAGCATTAGAAGAAGATATTATTGATGCAAGTAAAATATCTGAATCATATGGTAAGGTAATGGTTGCAGATTTTGTATTATCATTATCAAGAAAGGTTCAAGATAAATTATCAGGTACAGGTAGATGGCATGTTATTAAAAATAGATTTGGTCCAGATGGTATAACATTGCCAAGTAAAATGAATACAAGTAATGGACAGTTTCATATATATGCTGAAACATCTGTAGGAGGTAAGGAGACACAAAAGCAAATGGATGGTGGGAATGAGCTTACGAGAAAATTATTAGCACGTAAATTTCAAGAAATTTCAAATGAAGGTTTTGAGTAAAAAAGTTAAACTTTTTTTGTCAAAAATGAACTGGAATGCGCGCTCAACCCATATTTATATATGAAAATAAGATGAAACAAATAATAAAGGTTACAACTTTTTTACGTTTTATCCAATAAATTTTAATAAAAAAAAGGAAACAGAATGGACATATCTACGAAAATACTATCAGAAATTACAGTATACATGAAGTATGCAAAATTTCTATCAAATAAAAATAGAAGAGAGACTTGGACAGAACTAGTTGATCGAAATAGAGCAATGCACCTTAAAAAATATCCTGAACTAAAGGATGAAATAATGAAAGCATATAAATTGGTAAAAAGTAAAAAAGTATTACCATCTATGAGGTCTATGCAATTTGCAGGTAAACCAATTGAGATATCTCCTAATAGAGTTTATAATTGTGCATATCTTCCTATAGATGATTGGAGAGCATTTTCAGAAACAATGTTTTTATTATTAGGTGGTACAGGCGTAGGATATTCAGTACAACAACATCATGTAGATGAGTTACCAGAAATAAGAAAACCTAATCCAAAAAGATCAAGAAGATATTTAATTGCTGATTCTATTGAAGGATGGGCAGATGCAGTAAAAATATTAATGAAATCATACTTCTTTGGAGGTTCAAAATTACAATTTGATTATACAGATATAAGACCTAAAGGAGCAAGATTAGTAACATCAGGAGGTAAAGCCCCAGGACCTCAGCCATTAAAAGAATGTTTAGTTAAAATTGAAGGGGTATTAAAGGAGAAACAAGATGGAGACAAATTATCAACGCTTGAAGTCCATGATATTGTCTGTCATATTGCAGACGCAGTCTTGGCCGGTGGTATTCGTAGAGCTGCTCTTATTAGTTTGTTTAGTGCTCATGACGACGAAATGATAGCATGTAAATCAGGTAATTGGTGGGAGTTGAATCCACAAAGAGGTAGAGCAAATAATTCAGCAGTATTAATGAGACATAAAATTACCAAAGAATTTTTTATGGATATATGGAAAAGAGTTGAATTATCAGGAGCAGGAGAACCAGGAATATATCTATCAAATGATAAAGATTGGGGAACCAATCCCTGTTGTGAAATAGCATTAAGACCTTTTCAATTCTGTAATCTTTGTGAAGTAAATGTATCAAATATAGAATCGCAAGAAGATTTTAATGAAAGAGTTAAAGCAGCTGCATTTATAGGAACATTACAAGCAGGATATACAGAATTTCATTATCTAAGACCAATATGGCAAAGAACAACTGAAAAAGATGCTCTTATTGGTGTATCAATGACAGGCATAGGTTCAGGAACAGTATTAGGTTATGATATGAAGGCCGCGGCCAAAATAGTAAAAGAAGAAAATGTTAGAGTTGCTAAATTAATTGGAATAAATAAAGCAGCAAGAACAACAACTGTTAA
>CALBOT010000009.1 GCA_937896695.1 uncultured Candidatus Nitrosopelagicus sp.
AGAGTTTCAGGATTGGGCGGAATTATTTCATTATTGAGATTTCCACTAGAATATTAGATAGTAGAATCTGTCAACCAATCAAGATATGGTTTATTCATAGAATTTACATTAATTTCAGCGATTTCTGGCACATCATACGGATGCAATTTTTTAATTTCGTTTTTTAGAGTTTTTTCATTTTTCTTTGTAGTTTTAAAAATTGCCAAGTATTCTGAATCATTTTGAATTTTACCTTTCCATGAATATACAGAATCAATTTTTGTAATATTTACGCACGCAGCAAGTTTCTTTTTGACTAGCTCATTTGCAATCTTTTTTGTTATAGTCTTGTTAGGAAATGTAGAGACAATTATCACTGGTTTCATAGGAAACGATAAATTGGCGAGACTAAAAAATTTTCTTTAACTTGGAACTAAATTTCTTAACAGATAATGCAATTATTTACGTACTCATAGCTTGGGTTGCTATTTTTGCAGTAGCCAAAGGCCTCAAATTAGAAAAATATGGATTTTCAATTAAACCATATAGTTTAACTTACAAAAACTACAAAGTTCAAGATGCACTAGTTAGATTACTTGGAAGAACTAGAAGAGGAGTTCGTGTATTTGCAGATGTTAGTGTAATTGCAGGATTCATTATGATGGGCTATGTTTTCTTCTTTTTGTTTTTGAATATTTCAAATTACTTTGTAGAACCAACAGAATTTGCAGAACTAACAATTCTACTTCCAGGAGTTACAATGACGTCTGCGTCTGCCATAATGTACTTTTTACTATCAATTCCAATTGTTTTAGTAATTCATGAAGGTGCACATGGGATTGTCGGAGTTTTGGAAAAAATCAATATCAAAACAGGAGGATTTGCAATTTTCATAGCAATGTTTGCAGGGTTTGTGGAACCAGATGAAGAACAGTTTGGTAAAGCAAAAAAGATTTCAAGACTTCGCTTGATTGGTGCAGGTCCAACTTCAAATGTGATTTTTGCATTCATTTTAGGGGCAATTTTACTAACAAATCCATTATTTGCAATGGGATTAGGTGGAGTACCTGGAGCAGAGCCACTTGTGGATGTATTTTATGAATCAGCAGCAGCAGGAGTGTTAGTACTTTCGGTAATTGATGGAGGAGGTGCACAGCAAGCAGGAATTCAAGAAAATGATATGATTATCAAAATTAATGATGTGAACATTGCGTCAGCTGCGGATTTACAGGCAAATCCAGTTGATCCTGGAGACACAGTTAATGTTACTATACTAAGAGATGGAAGTGAAATTGTATTTCCTGTTACAATAATGGCATCTCCTGATGATCCTGAAAGAGGATTAATTGGAATTATGCGAAACGATATGGGTCAACTCCCAGAACCAATATTCAACTTTATTGACTGGAATCTAGATACTACATTTGGCTGGCAATTTTCTTGGTTCTTGCTATGGTTATGGATGATTTCATTTTTCATTGGAATAATCAACATGTTACCATTACCAATTCTAGATGGTGGAAAATTTATTCATACAATAATTGAAGGAAAAATTTCAGAAAAGGCAGTTAATGGAACAATGATGGCAGTTTATGCAATCTCATTCATAGTGTTTGGTCTCAATATTGGACTATCATATGTCAAGTCAGGTTGGTTTACAATCTAAAGAATCAGATATTAAACTCAAATACATTCTCCAAATTATGCAATGTCAGAAATGTGAAAATACTGCTGTCTATACCAGAAAATATTCTGGAGAAAGTCTTTGTTCGGAATGCTTTTCAAACTCCATTCTGAGAAAGGCTGCAAAGACAATTTCCAAGTATAAGATGATTAAAAATGATGAATTAGTTGTGGTTGGGGTTTCAGGTGGTAAAGACTCGTTAGTATTACTCAGCATATTGAAAAAAATGTCAGAAACTCATAACTTTAGAATTATTGCAGTAACAATTGATGAAGGAATTCCAGGATATAGAGATGAGGCCTTGGAAATAGTCAAGAGTTTCTGCTCAAAATTAGACGTAGAGTTTAGAACTTATTCATACAAAGAACTGTATGACGTAACATTATCAGAATCATTAGAATTAAGGGATGAAGAAAAAACAACATCCTGTTCAATTTGTGGTATTTTTAGAAGAAGAGCATTAGATCATGCTGCAGAAGAATTAGGAGCAAACGTAATTGCTACAGGCCATAATTTGGATGATTCATTACAGACATTTTTGATTAACACATTATCTGGTGATTCTAACAAAATTGGCTGGATGAGTCCAGGAAGTGATTCAAAACAAATCAGAAAAATAAAACCACTTGCAGAAATTTATGAATCTGAAATTGTATTTTATGCATTTACAAATAATTTACCATTTCAAACAGAACCATGTCCTCACATGAATGAAGGTATTCGAACTGAAATTCGAGAGTTTCTAAATTCTATAGAAGACCAACACAGTGGAATTAAAAATAACATGTATCGTTCAATTACCAAAATCTCAGAAGTTATGAAAGATTCAAGTTTCAAAGAAAAACGAATTTGCACAAATTGTGGAAATCAATGCACAGGAAAGATTTGTGCTGTGTGTAATATGATTACAGATTTGAAAAAAGAACGATCCTAATTCAAATATGAGATTCTATTTTATTATAACGTAGTAGGGAGGATCAGGGTGCCAGCCGTGCCCTATTCTGAAACCGGCTATATGCAGAGATCAGCAACTGCTGAGTAAATCTCTAGGAAGGTAACTCCCGCTTGGTGTGCGGAAATGAATTCACGCCGAGGCGGGTGGTTGCAGGACAAGGATAATCCGAAGGGATTTTTCCTAAGACCGAACCATCGAAAGGGATGAGGTCCGGGAGGGAGCAATCCTAAGGTGGAGCATCCACGCTTCCTCGTCTACGTGGGGGATCTTGTACGCCTTGAAATGGGACTATCATCCTAGACTGGAGTCAGCAGAACTACTACATTAAATTATGAATTTAGGTGGGTTATGTATGGAAGGTCTGATTGGAACCGGAACTGGAAGAACCTATGAAGATTTTCAGAGACAAATTCCTGAACCCGTAAAACCATTGTTTGATAAATTACGAACATACTGTTTGTCACTTGATGAGAAAGTGATAGAAGATGTAAGAATGCATCGAATTGTTTTTTGTAAAACTATGAGTTTCAGATGGTTTGCAGATATTGAACCAAGCCAATCGTCAATAATAATTAAAATCCAAAAAGAGCGTAAAGTTGAACCTAAAATTTTAGAGGTTAATCCAGAACAGGAACTATCAAAAGTAGAATCTTTACTCAAAGATGCATTTACAACAATTCGCTAATATCTTACTTCAAAGGTTTCAAATTCATCAGAAATATTTTCTTCAGATAATTCAAATTCATCAACTCTAGAATTTGCAGGTCCAGTTTTACACCAATGTGCAAGATTATCAATATCTTGAATTTCACCTTGTGCAACAATCTCAACACGACCATCATCAAGATTTCTAACCCAACCTTTTACATTATTTTTTATGGCCATCACTTTGGTTGATTGTCTGAAAAATACACCTTGCACTCGACCGGTGACAAAGATATGAATTTGTTTTTGAACCATTCTAAAAAATAGATTCTTAGACTATTATTTGATAGATTGTTTTCTTTCCTTGATTCTGGCTCTACCAGTTTTCTTTGCAGCAATACTTCCAACTTTAGCACCTGGAGGTGTATCACGAGATACTGTAGAGGATTGTCCAACATGTTGGTGTCTTCCACCACCGTGAGGATGTACATATGCTGCTTGAGCAACACCTCTGACAATTGGATATTTCTGACCTTTTGATTTGAAACGCATCATTTTAACTCCAGCACGCATAAATGGTCTATCTTCTACACCACCACCAGCTAGAGTTCCAATCATTGCTCTATTTTTTGGGTTAAGTTTTTTGAATTTACCAGATGGCATTTTTAAAATTACTCCATCATCTGCATGAGAAAATACGGTTGCATCAGCACCTGCTGTTTTAATGAAAGAACCGCCATCTCCAAATTGTTTTTCAACATTACAAACAATTGTTCCGTCAGGGATGTTTTGTATACTAATTACATTACCATCAATAATTTCAGAATTTAGACCAAAACTGATTCTTTGACCAACTCTGGTACCTAAAGGTGCAGGGATAAATGAGATCGATCCATCCTCAAATCTTACTTTGGATAGAGGTACATCACGACCAGATTCATGGACTAAGTCAATAATTTCTCCTTTACGCTCTTCATCTAGTGAAAAACTTGGATATTTGGCAGCTTTTAGCTTTTGTGTGGTAGCAGCTCTAAATTGCATGCCTCCACGTCCACGTCTACGAACACCTGGTCTTTTACCCATAGTAATCGATTGTGCCTAGAATCATGATTTTAAGCTTGTGATCAGTTTTGAGTAGATCAATAGAATAATACGCTAAATATATAAAAAAAGAAAGAAGAGTGTATAGATATGAGTGAAAATGGTCTTTCCCTAAAAGTTCTAGA
>CALBOT010000010.1 GCA_937896695.1 uncultured Candidatus Nitrosopelagicus sp.
TAAATGGTACAAAATTATCAAAAAAACCCGGCAATCATAGAGATAATTCAGATGCATACGAATCTGACTTAAATGAAGAAGTTAGAACATTGATAGATTTATATTATGAATCCGACTTAGTATCTAAAGGACATGCCGATTTCTTTTTTGATATTGAAACAGCAAAAGACGAAGAAGGATATTCAACACCAGAAGATGCAAGAACAGAAATAACATCAATTGCATATTATGATAAAGTTGGCAAAGATAGAAGAGTATTAGTATTAGATAAAGCAAATAGATTATCTGATGATATTATATATGGTGATAACTATACTGTTGAAGTATTTGACAATGAAGCTAATTTATTAATTAAATTTATTAACTATTTTTCAGAAATACAGCCTACTGTTATAACAGGTTGGAATACAGATGGATATGATATTCCATATCTTGTTAATAGAATCAAGAAAGTATTAGGCCCAAAGTCAGCAAATAGATTATCACCAGCTGGAATAGTAGAATGGAACAAAAATCGTGAAAGATATAAAATATTTGGAGTATCAAGTTTAGATTATATTAAATTATATAAAAACTTTACATATACAGAACTTCCTAATTATAGATTAGACACTGTAGCTAAAACAGAATTGAACAAAGGTAAGATTGAATATGATGGCGATTTAGATGATTTATTTGTAACAGATATCAATAAGTTTATTGAATATAATATGACAGATGTTGATCTTGTATTTGAATTAGATGAAAAGTTACAATTGATAAATTTAGCAAGAACTATATGTCATAAAGGACATGTTCCATATGAAGATGTTTATTATGCATCTAAATATTTGGATGGAGCGGCTATTGTAGATTTAAAAAGAAATGGATTAGTAGCTCCAAATAAACAATTTAGATTTATTGAAGATGAATCCCAAAGCAAATTAGCTGGAGCATATGTTATGCCTCCTATTCCAGGATTATATAAATGGATATATGATTTGGATTTAACATCTCTATATCCTTCAATTATAATGAGTCTTAATATATCACCTGAAACTAAAGTAGGAGTTATTCCTAATTGGGATCAAGAGTCATTATTACAAAAAGTTCCTGTTAGTGTAACATGTAATGGACAAACTATTCCAGATGTTAAACAATGGTTAATTGATAATAAATTTACTGTTGCTAGTAACGGCACTGTATATGATACTAGAAGTAAAGGATTTCTTCCAAAGATATTAGAAAAATGGTTTGATGAACGTGTTAAATTTAAGAATGAACGTGATAATCATGAAGTTGGTAGTGATAAGTATAAATTTTATGATGCAATGCAACTAACGCAAAAAGTATTGCTCAATTCATTTTATGGAGTATTAGGGTTAAAAACATTTAGATTTCATGATTTGGATAATGCAGGAGCTATTACAGCAACAGGCCAAAGCGTTATTAAATTTTCTGCAAGAGTTATTAATGGATACTATAAAAAAGAAGTTGGAAAAGATTATTTTATTAATGCAAACGGAAATAAAGCAGAATTTTCATTTTATACAGACACAGATTCAACATTTGTATCTAGTTTACCTCTTATTGAAAAAAGATATCCTGACTTTGATGAAACTGATGAAAAATTTATGATTGAAAAGACAAATGAAATAGCATCTGAAATACAATCTCATGTAAATTTAATGTATGATCAATATGCAATTCATTTTCATAATACAAATGAACATAGATGGCAAATTAAGCAAGAATATGTTGCAAAATCTGGTTTATGGATAGCTAAAAAGAGATATGCACAATGGGTAATATTTAAAGAAGGTAAACCTACAGATAAAATGGATATAAAAGGCCTAGATGTAGTAAGATCATCTTTTCCTACTGAATTCAAAACTATAATGAAAGAAACATTATGGTATATTCTTAAAGAAAAATCAAAAAATGATACAACTAATTTAATAATGGATTTCAAAGACAAAATACAAGATTCTCCAATATTAGATGTCATGAAGAATACAGGTGTTAAAAATATAACAAAATATACTAAAGGTAGAAAGCCATTATCCGGTTATGCATCAGGTACTCCAGTTCATGTAAAGTCTGCAATCAATTATAATGATATGTTAAAGCATTTAGGTATCAATAAAAGAAGAAAAGTAGTTCCTGAAATACAAGACGGAGATAAAATTAAATGGGCATATCTTAAATATAATGCAATGGGATTTGATACTATTGCTTTAAGAGGATATGATGATCCAAGAGCGATAACAGAATTTGTAGAACGATATATTGACAGAAATAAGATATTTGATAGAGAGATTCGTGGTAAATTAGATGACTTTTATGCATCAATGAATTGGGATAAACTTCCAGAAAATAATAATATGAATAAATTCTTTTCATTTGGATAATTCAATTAAATTAATTATAATAAATAAAAAATATGTACGGTAAGCATCAATGGAAAGGTAGAGAAGTTGAAGGTCGTTATTCAGATATGATGACCTTTTTCGTAAGAGATTTAAATCATAATATGAGAAGTACTTATGGTTTAGAAGTTAAAAATCTTAATGAGTATCCTCATTATTATTTTACAATTGAATATATGAAAAAGTCCATGAAGGACGATAAATATTTAGAAACATTAAGATGGATATTAGATGAATCTAATAGTGTTGTCACTATAGAAGCTAGTAATGAAACAGTAGACACTATAAAGCCAGATCTATTTAATAGATGTCATATTATATATAGGATTGCAGATCCTTATTTAGAAATGTTGAAAGCTACAGACACATTATCAATTGATGCTGGATGGTATAGAGTTCATCAAGTAACTAAATGTAATATGATGGAAATTAGTCCAGATAACTATAAATTTGACGAAGAAGTATGAAATGTTCAGTAGTAGTATCATTTAGCTTAGAAGGGTTTCATTGTTGGCCCGAAGCAAAAGAAGTTTTTCCAGAAGTAGGATTTTTATCCGATAGACATAGGCATATGTTTGGATTTCGATGTTATGCAAAAGTAAGTCATACAGATAGAGATGAAGAGTTCATCCTAATGCAAAGAAAACTAAAAAAACAATTAAGAGTAACCTTTGGCGGTAGTATATTAGAATTTGGTAGAATGAGTTGTGAGGATATAGCAGAATGGATATTAACACATTCTGATAATGAAAATTTATATAAAGTAGAGGTTTGGGAAGATTGGGAAAATGGAGCAATAATAGAAAGATGAAAAAAGTATTTTATTTTGGACTAGAGCCATTAAAGGCTAGATATACATATCAATTATCAAAAGAATGGATGCCGGCAACATTTGAGCCATATTCAGATAAAGTAGAATTTATTGATATTGAAGGAGAGTTTGATCCTGATCAGCAAATAAAAGTTGGAGCTGTATTAGATGCAGTAGGTAGAGGTAAGTTTGCTATGAGTCAATGTAGCAACTTTTTAGATATATTGAATAATGATGGAGTTAGAGATGGCGATGTAATATTTTTACAAGACTATTGGCATCCGGGTATTGAATCAATATTATATGCATTAGATTTATACGGAATAAAAGTAGATATATATGCAATGCTACACGCTCAAAGTGTAGATGAATATGATTTTACGTATCCAATGAGAAGTTGGATGAGAGGTTTTGAATTAGGTTTAGATAAAAGAATGACCGGTATATTTGTAGGCTCGACTATTCATAAAGAGCAACTACGTGAAGCAGGGTTTGAAGCTCCAATACATGTTGTGTCATTACCATTACATTTAGAAATGACATTAGCTAAATATCCAGATTATGATCCAGCTCTTAAAAAGAAACCTATTGTTGTATATTCAAGCAGATTAGACAAAGAAAAGAATCCATTTTTCATGATGGAAGTAGCTAAAAAGTATTTAAAAGAATTTCCTGCAGCTGAATGGCATGTTACTACATCTGGTAAAGAATTCAAATCAATGTTGCCTGGAGTAATAGATGCATTATATAAACTAGCTGATGAAATGCCGAATTTTAAATTATTAAAGAATTTAACAAAACAAGAATATTATAAAGAATTAGCAGAAGCAAAAATACAATTTA
>CALBOT010000011.1 GCA_937896695.1 uncultured Candidatus Nitrosopelagicus sp.
TTGCCCTCCTCGCGAGCCACATGAGCAAGGATCAGCTGGTGGAGACGGTCGCGAAGCTGCTTCGATCGGAGGTGGAGCTCGCCAATGCGCAGCCAAGCGGGCCACAGCCGGGCCAGTACTATGACGACTCTCAGCAGCAACTCCTCGCTGAAATTGAGGCGGATCGCGACGGTGACGGTATCAACGAAAGTACATTCCAAGAAACACGCTTTTTCAATGCCGCTGAAATTGAGGTCTATGGATTTGAAGCGGAGACTGTATGGCAGGTTACTGACCGTTTCCGCGTGCAAGGTAGCCTTGGATGGATGGAATCCGAGTTTAAGGAGTTCCAAGCGGACACCAATTTCGACGGTAATATCGACACATCCCTGGACGGCAATCCAGTCGCCAGGGCGCCTGAGCTGACCTATAACCTAGATTTAATATTTGATCAAAATCTTTAAGTTTATTTTTGTAAAAAATCCATACTAATTAGTGGCAATTTTACCTATAGACAGTGGACGTTATGGCACAAAAGAGATGCTTGAAATTTTTGGTGAACAAAAAAAGATTGACTATCAGTTAGAGATTGAAGCTGCTGCAGCATTATCTCAAGGTGAAATAAATCTAATTCCAAAATCAATTGCAAAAGATATTGCTAAAGCTGCACGTTCAGGAAAAATTACGGCGAAACGGATTAAACAGCTAGAAGCAAAAAGTGATCATGATACTGCTGCATTGGTTGAATCATTAGCTGAAAGATGTAAAAAAGAATCAAGACCTTGGATACATTACGGATTAACAAGTAATGATCTTGTAGATACAAGCAATTCAATGCAAATGAGAGATGCAATTCGTATTATTCAACCAAAGGTTGCAAAACTTGCATTAGTATTAACAAAAAATGCAGTGAAATACAAAACACTTCCAGCAGTAGGGAGAACACACGGTCAACATGCAAGCATTATTTCATTTGGCTTGAAATTTGCCAATTGGGCAGCAGAAATGTCAACACATCTTGAACGCCTTGATGAAATAAAAAAACGAATTCTTATTTGTAAAACATTAGGAGTTGTAGGTACAGGTTCTCTGATGGGTAAAAATGCAGTCAGAGTTCAAGATAGGGTAGCAAAAAAATTATCATTATTCCCAGCTAAAGTAACAACACAAATAATTCCTCGTGAAAGATATGCAGAATATATTTTTCAGCTGTCACTTCTAGGTGCAACATTAGAAAAAATTTCTATTGAAATAAGAAATCTACAAAGAACAGAAATTGGAGAAGTTGCAGAACACTTCAAAAAAGGTCAGATGGGAAGTAGCGCAGTTCCTGTAAAAAGAAATCCAATAAAGAGTGAACGAATTTCTTCATTGTCTAAACTATTACGTAGTCAAATCAACACTTCGTTTGAAAATATTCCGTTATGGCATGAAAGAGATTTATCAAATTCAGCTAATGAAAGATTCACCATACCAATGGCATCAATTCTACTTGATGAAATGATTGAAACAATGATTAGAATAATTAGTAATCTAAAAATCAATGATAAACGAGTACGAGAAAATCTTTACATAACTAAAGGTCAAATTTTTGCAGAATTTGTATTAGAAGCATTAATCAAAAAAGGAATTCCAAGATTTGTTGCATATAGAGATGTACAAAGAGTTGCATTTGAGGCTCATGAAAAGAAAATGAATTACATGGATGCATTGATTCGAGATAAAAATATCTTGAAATCATTAACAGAAAAAGAAGTTAGGGAGATTTTTGTACCTGAAAAACATCTTGGAGCATCACAAATTATCATAAATAATGTAGACAAACACGTTAAAGTGAATGCAAAAAAATTATCTAAGCTTTAAGAGCTGTTTGTGTATTTTTGACCCATATTGTAATGCTTTCTTTTGTTTGTAAGCAGATATTTCAGGTACACCACAAGATGCTGCAAGTTTTCTTATAGCATGTTTACGTTGTAAATCATTTGAATCAGTTATTTTTTCAGAAATAGGAATGGTTTTTGCATATGAAATAAAATCCTCATGTAGTAAAGGTTGTAGTATTTTTACATCAAATAACGAAGTAACATTGTTAACAGCAATCATCATTTTTTTCTCATTATCTAACTTCTGATTCATGACATTCATTACTTCATCAACACCAATTCCAATTGCCTCACGATATGCATTATAGCCACAAAATAATTCATCAATTCCATTTGCAGTGACAACTGTAGAAATTCCTAATTTTTTTGCTAATTTTGAGACATAGTAAAATGCAATTGAATTTTCATTCCAAGAAAGATTATCGGTTTTTATGATATCATTTACCTGTTCGCTGACTTCTTGAAAAGAATCAAGATCAATTTCTAAAATATCATGTTTAAATTTTAGAATTTCATTTACCTCTTTTGCAAAATTAATGTCATGTGAATCAGGAAAACCAATTGTTAGAAGATGTATGTCATAACCGTTATCGTGTAATAATTTTGCAATTAATGTACTATCCACACCACCTGAAAAAGCAACACCAACAGAATTATCTAGGACAGTAGTTTTAATTGAATTCACAATTTCATCTAATAGTTGATTCATGATTTTGTGAATCAGATTGTATAATTTATTATTGTTCATATTTTCTATCATAACATGGGATTGTCAAAACTTTCAGATGAGGAAATACAAGAAAGTCTAAAAGAATTGAATGGATGGACACTTCAAAATGGAAAATTGCATAAAGAAATAGAATTTTCTGACTTTGATGCTGCATGGAATTTTATGACTATAGCAGTTGGCGAGATTCAAAAGATGAATCATCATCCAGAATGGTTTAATGTTTGGAATAGGCTTGTTATTGATCTTATGACACATGATGTAGGAGGAATTTCACAAAATGATGTCAACCTTGCAAAATATCTAGATAAGATACCAGTAATTCCATCACTCTAGAAATTTATAGACAGAGATCAATGTTTTAGATATGGAACCAAAGATTACAGAAAAAGCATGGGAACCAAAATTAGAGGATGCAATTTTAAAAAAATGGGATGATGAGAAGCTTTATGATTTTAAATTACAAGATGAAAATTATACAATAGACACACCACCACCATATCCATCAGGTAGACCATGGCATATTGGTGCAGCATCACATTATTCGCAAATTGATATGATTGCAAGAACAGCAAGAATGAATGGAAAAAATGTTTACTTTCCAATAGGTATTGACAGAAATGGATTACCTGTAGAATTGTATACAGAAAAGAAACACAACATCAGAATGCGAGAAACAGAGAGAGGAGAATTTTTGAACTTATGTAAAGGTGCATTAGATGATCTAGAAGCTGAGATGATACAAATCATGAAAAGTCTTGGATTGAGTGGAGATTTTAAGAATTATTATAGAACAGATTCAGAAGAATATAGAAAATTTACTCAAGAGACATTTATTGATCTTTGGAAAAAAGGCGTCATTTATCTTGCAACAAGACCAAATAATTACGATTGGGTTTCAGGTACAACAATTGCAGATGCAGAGATAGTATACGATGATCTTCCAACAAAACTTGTTTACATGAAATTCATTGTTAAAGATGAACAAAAAGAAATAATCATTGCAAGTACTAGACCTGAATTATTATGTGCATGTAAAACAGTCATTGTAAATCCTGATGATGAAAGATATTCAAATTTAATTGGAAAGAACTTGGTAGTTCCATTAACAAACAAAGAAGTAAAAATCACACCACATCATTCTGCAAAAATTGAATTCGGTTCAGGTGCAGTAATGGTTTGTAGTTATGGTGATCAAAATGATGTAGCATTATTTCGAGAATTACAACTAGAGGAAGTAATTGCAATAGGTTTGGATGGACGAATGACAGAAGCTGCAGGCGATTATCAAGGACTTAAACCAAAACAGGCAAGGACCAAAATCATCGAGGATTTAGAAAATGCAAATCTAGTAGAAAAAATTGAAGATATTTCCCATAGAACACCTTTGTCAGAACGTAGTAAAATTCCAATTGAGATTGTGCCAATGGAAGAATATTATCTTAAACAGAAAGATTCTATTGAAAAAATGAAGAGATTAGGTTCAGAAATAGAATTCTATCCAAATATGCATAAGCAAATTTTGATGAATTGGTTAGAGTCAATATCTATCGATTGGCCAATTTCTAGAAGAAGATTCTATGGAACCGAGATACCAATATGGTATTGTAACGAATGTTCTGAACCATTTGTTCCAGAACCTGGAAAATATTATAGACCATGGAAAGATTCCTGTCCTGCAGAAAAATGCGAGAAATGTGGTAATACCGAATTTACGGGAGAAGACAGAACATTTGACACATGGATGGATTCTAGCATTTCACCACTGTTTGTTACAAAATTTAACAGAGATGATGAATTTTTCAAAAAAACATATCCTACAGGAATAAGACCTCAAGCAAAAGATATTGTTCGAACATGGTTGTACTACACATTACTTAGATGTGAAAAGCTAACAGAACAAAAGCCGTGGTCTGAAGCATGGATCATGGGATACGGTTTAGATGAAAAGGGAATGAAGATGAGTAAGAGTAAGGGTAATGCAATTGATCCTTTACCGGTAATTCAAAAATCAGGTGCAGATACGTTTAGGTTTTGGAGTGCAAGTGAAATCAATCAAGGGTATGACTTTAGATGTTCAGAACAAAAAATAGAATCAACAAAGAAATTTTTGAGTAAGTTATGGAATGTTTCAAGATTTCTTTCAAGTTTTCCAATTATTGAATCAGGTAAATTAACAGATTCGGACAAATGGATATTATCAGAACTTGATAAGTTAATTTCAGTATGTAATGAAGGATATTCAAAATATAATTTCTTCATTCCTGCCACAGCACTGAGAGAATTTACATGGAATATTTTTGCAGCCCAATATATTGAAATAGCAAAAGCTAGAGCATATGGAATTGGGTTTGATGACGATGAAAGAGATGGTGCAATTTTTACACTGCATAAAGTTCTTTCAACAATTTTGAAGCTTTTAGCACCAATTACACCATTCATTACAGAGCATCTTTGGCTAACACTTTATTCAAAAAATAGCATTCACAAAGAACAATTACCAAAAATAGAAAATGTAGAAGATATGACAAATATGACACAAGCAATTGTCGAGTTTAACTCTAAGGTGTGGAATGAGAAAAAGAAAAATAATTTATCTCTAAAAGATTCAATTAGAATAGAAATTCCAGATAATCTAAATCAATTCAAAAAAGATTTAATCGCAATGCATAATTTAGAAACTAGTTAGGATTGATTTTCAACTAATTTTACAAATGATTTGTGTAGCGAGATATCCTTAGTAAGTTCCGGATGAAATGCAGTTGCAAGAACATTTCCTTGTTTTACTGCAACTATTTTTTCATTGAATTTTGCCAATATTTCTACACCGGAGCCAGTTTCAGAAACAGATGGTGCACGAATAAACACTCCATTGAAAGAGGAAATTCCAATTGGTTCCATCGAAATGTTTGCTTCAAAAGAATCTTTTTGTCGTCCAAAAGAATTTCTTTCAATTTTTACATCTAAGATATTTAACAGAGGTTGATCAGTATTTCCCACTACTTTATCTTGAGAGTTTTTAGATAAAAATACCATTCCTGCACATATTCCAAACACAGGCATTCCTGATTCAATTTTTTCTTTAATTTTATTTATTGCACCGTTAACAAGAGACATTTGACCAATAACAGTACTTTCACCTCCAGGAATTATTAATCCATCAAGTGTTGAAATTTGTTCTAAAGTTTTAACTTGAATTACTGTACCATCAATACCCAATTCACTCATAGAAGCCATGGTTGCTAAGAAATTTTCAGTGACATCACCTTGTACTGCAAGTACACCAATCTTGATTTTACTCAAACGGTACTACCTCTATCTTGCATTTTTAACTCCAAATTTTTTACATCCAAACCAAGAAGAGATTGTCTTTCATCAATCATCTTTTGAGCATCTTTCACTTTGTCAGGCTCTTCCCAGAATGTTGTTGCAAGAACTACTGCACGAGCACGTTCTTGTGCATCTTCAGCTTTGAATATTCCTGAACCAACAAAGATTCCATCACATCCAAGAGACATGAGATATGCAGCATCTGCAGGTGTAGCAATTCCGCCTGCAGCAAAATTTACAACAGGAAGTCTTCCTATCTTAGCAGTTTCTTCAACTAGATCATATGATACTTTGAATTCTCTAGCCATTCTTACAAGATCTTGTTTATCATCTGAGTCATAGATGCTTTTGATTGCACGTAATTCTTCATTCACTTTTTTTATGTGATAAATTGCTTCAGCGACATTACCGGTTCCAGGTTCTCCTTTAGTACGTATCATTGCAGCACCTTCTTCAATTCGTCTTAATGCTTCAGCCAAAGAACGTGCACCATTTACAAATGGAGTAGTGTAATCCCATTTCCAAATATGATGATATTCATCAGCCGGTGTTAAAACTTCAGATTCATCTATCATATCAACATTAGTTTCATCTAGAACTTTGGCTTCATACATATGACCAATTCTACATTTAGCCATAACAGGAATTGTTACATGGTCCATAATTTCTTCTATAATTCGAATGCTTGCTGTTCGTGCTACACCGCCAGCCTTTCTTACATCAGAAGGTAGCTTATCTAAAACCATAACAGACACTGCTCCAGCTTCTTCAGCGATTTGAGCTTGTTCAACAGTGGTTACATCCATCACCACTCCATTTTTTAACATATGTGCAAAACCACGTTTCAAAGTTGATGTTCCACGAACAATTGAATTAGAATCAATTTTTTCACATATTGTACCTTTTGCACCTGGAATATCTCCAGAAAGTGGAATCATATACTATCGTTGCCTCATCGATATTTATTCCCTTATGATCTCCATTATAGATTCAAGCTCCTCCTGAACCATTGTGATTATAGGAGGAATCATTTTTTCGGTTGCATTTGATTCAGGCCAATATAGTTGATTAGTGTCATCATTAAGAGTAATCTTCAAACCATATTTCTGATAAGTTTCAGTTCCTTCTTTTATAGAAAATGATTCAAAGGGTAATGCTAGAAAACCAGTTTCTTTAATCATAGCAACAAGTTTTATTCTCTGAGAATTTTCAATTTTGATAGTTTTTGGAGGACTAACTTCTCCATCTTTAGTGAGAGAATAAGTTACTGTGCCATCATTTTTTATAACAATAATTTCTGTTTGATCAGCAGTAATTCTATCAGTAATACCTGGAGAAATATTTCTGAGATGATGAGTAGTAAATTCTATTTCAGATTTATCAGAAGGATCTATTGCAGTACTTGCAATTTCAGGCATAGTAACTAAGGGAATGCTAATGATTATTGCAAGAATTACAGGAATTGCACCAGCGACAATAAGAATAGGTTTTACCATTTTACTGCAAATAATGGCAATTTGCAAATAAACCTTGGTAATAGTTAAAATTCCCGCTCAATATTCCAATTTTTGTGGGTTCGTAGCCTAGCCTGGTAGGGCGACGGTCTCCAAAACCGTCGATCGTCGGTTCAAATCCGATCGGGCCCACTTAAGATGTTTTATTTTTTAAAACATTCAAAGCAGAACCAGCCTTGAACCATTCAATTTGTGATAGATTGTAAGAATGCTTTAACATAATTTTTTCAGTAGTGCCATCAGAGTGTTCTAATTGACATTCAAAAGATTTGTCAGGAGCAAAATCACTTAATCCAGAGATACTAATTTTATCATCTTCTTTGATCTTTTCATAATCATCAGAACTTTCAAATGTTAATGCAAGTATGCCTTGTTTTTTGAGATTTGTTTCATGTATTCTTGCAAAGGATTTTGCAATAACAACAGCACACCCCAAAAATCTAGGAGTCATTGCTGCATGTTCACGACTACTACCTTCACCATAATTATTATCTCCAACTATTACCCAACGCATATTTTTTTCTTGGTAGCTTCTTGCAATTTGTGAACAATTTTCAATACTATTTGTAAGAATATTTTTTGCTTTACCTACTTCGTCATTAAATGCATTTACAGCACCTAAGAGTAAATTATCACTAAGATTATCCAAATGTCCACGAAGTCTAAGCCAAGGACCTGCTGGAGAAATATGATCAGTCGTACATTTTCCTTTTGCCTTCAAAATTAAATTTAATCCAGTAAAATCATTACCATTCCAAGATGAAAATGGTTCAAGTTTTTGTAATCTCTCACTTTTTGGATCAAGTAAAACTTCAACATTTTCAGGATCTTCAGATGGTGGAAGATAAATTCCAGCAGTATTTACAAATCCATTTGCAGGCACTTCAGGGGCAATTTCAGGAGGAGATAGTTTAATTTTCTTACCGTCTTTTCCTTCAAGTAAATCTTCAAGAGGATTGAACGATAAACTTCCTCCCAATGCAAGTGCAGTAACAATTTCAGGACTTGCTATGAAGTTCATCGTATCACGTTTTCCATCATTACGTCCAGGAAAATTTCGATTAAATGATGTGACAATAGAATTTTTTTCTCCATCTTTTAGCTCGGGTCTTTGCCATTGACCAATGCAAGGACCACATGCATTAGCAAGAACAGTTGCACCGATTGATTTCAATGTATCAATTTGTCCATCTCTTTCAATGGTAGAACGAATTTGTTCAGAACCAGGAGTTACTAACAATGGAATTTTTGCCTTAATTCCATGTGTTTCAGCCTGTTTTGCAACACTAGATGATCTAGACATGTCCTCATAAGAAGAATTTGTACAACTTCCAATTAATGCAACAGATATTTTATCAATGTAATCATTTGAGTCAATTTCGTCAGATAATTTTGAAATTGGTCTTGCTAGATCAGGAGTATGTGGTCCAACTACATGAGGTTCAAGAGTTGAAAGATCAATTTCAATAATTTTATCAAAGAATTGTTCAGGAGTTTTTTCTACTTCAGGATCAGGTTGAAGTAAACTCATATGATCATTTGCAAGGGATGCGATTTCTTTTCTATTAGTAGAATTCAGATATGTTTCCATTCTTTTATCATAAGGGAATATTGAACATGTTGCACCGATTTCAGCACCCATGTTTGTAATTGTTGCTTTACCAGTACAACTAATTGATTCCACACCAGGACCAAAATATTCGATAATAGAATTTGTACCTCCAGATACTGAAAGTTTTCCTGCAACGTATAATATTACATCTTTAGGAGCAGTCCATCCACTCATTTTTCCTTTAAGATGAACACCTATTCGTTTTGGGTAAAGTAATTCCCATGGCATACCTGCCATTGTTTCAGCTGCATCAAGACCACCAACACCTACAGCTATCATTCCTAATCCACCTGCATTTGGAGTATGAGAATCAGTTCCAATCATTAAACCTCCAGGAAATGCATAATTTTCTAAAACTACTTGATGTATGATTCCTGCACCCGGATTCCAAAATCCAGCACCATACTTG
>CALBOT010000012.1 GCA_937896695.1 uncultured Candidatus Nitrosopelagicus sp.
GTAGAAAATGAGCTGGCTATTTGTCAGAGTTGAATATTATTTTTTATCTTTTGATTCATCTGGATCTACTTTATCCCACATGTGCATGTTTCCACGTAACAAAAATGAACCTACAATTATTGTGACTAGTCCTACTACTACGAACATAAAACCTCTGCCTATTATCCCTAGTTTTGACATACACTGATCTGGAATGCATTATTATTAAGACGTATTTCTTGATAGTATATGCCAAAGCGTAAAGATATAGCCACATGGATTGCAATTCTTGCAGGTGGAATTGGCTTCTTCATATTTTATGGAGTTGCAGCAGAATTAATGAGATAATTCACGAATTTATTTACATGTAATTTAACCAATTTTATGCCTGAATTTAATGATGAAATCAAAAATTTGGTGAATTTCCAAAAATTAGGTTATGTTGCAACTGTATCAAAAGATGGTACCCCAAATCTCTCTCCAAAAGGTACAATCGCAATTCTTGATGATTCTAGACTGGTATTTGCAAACATTCGTTCTCCTAAGACAATTGAAAATCTTACAAAAAACCCTTCAATTGAAATTAATGTAATTGATCCTTTCTCAAGACTGGGTTATCGGTTTAAGGGACTAGCACAAATCTTGTCTAATGGAAAAGATTTTGAAAACATTCTTGATTACTTTAAACAAAAAGGTATCAAAAGTAGTATTTCCCATATAGTTGTCGTAGATGTCACATCGTTTTCTGAAATAACATCTCCATCTTATGATCTAGGTCTTAAAAAAGATGATTTGATAAAAAAATGGAAACAGTATTACGACTAATTTTGTAATTTCTTTTTTGTTTCGTTATGAGCTTTTCTTTCTTTATCCAATAATTGTCTAATAATTTCGAGCTCTTTTGTTGTATCTTGCAATCTCTTGTTTGTAGTAGAAATTATTTGACTTGCGGCCTCTACTACATTTTTTGAATCATCTCCGTCCTTACTTTTTGAATTATTTTGTTTCATTTCTGTCAATCTTTTTTTCATAACTTCTAATTCTTTTTTTCTTTGATTCAATTCTTCATCAATTTTCTTCTTTTCATTTTCTGAATCTGAAATAAATGGTTTATTCTTCCTAATTTTTTCTTCTAATTCGTTATTGATTTCTAAATTTTTTGCAATTTCTTCTTGAATCTCTTTTAGTTTATTTTTTGAATCGTTAATTTCTTTTGAGATTTTTTCTATATTTTCATTATTTGTTTTCATGAAATTAATTGATTTTGATTCAGAACTATCATGCAAACGTAATTCTTTTTTCGATTGAATTATTTTACCTATAATTTCATCATATTCTTTTTTCGATAATTCAATTTTTTCTATAATTGAGTGAAGTCTTTCATTTTTTTCTTTAATCGTACTTTCTAAATCTTCAATCTCTTCTTCTATGTCATCTTTAATTTTTTGTAAATTTGTATTTGTATCTTGAGCCACCTCTGATTTCTTTTTACTAAATAATCCCATCTCAATTCTACCTATTCTTTGGTTTTTTAATGAATCTGGAATAGAATCCCACTGCTCCAACCAAAATTCCGGAAACTAGACATGCGACTCCTAATTGTGGATTATCTGTGTAAAGATTTGGTGCTAAAAACAATAGCAGTGCTCCAAAAATTATAAGAAAAAACCCTCCTCCTTTTTTCTGTCTGTTGTGTTCGTTATGAGCCATTTATTTCACATACTTGCTAATTTTCTCTGCTACGTTTTTCTTTCCAATATCTAAAATGAATGGACCTATTTTTGGACCTCTTGTTGTTGATAGAATTATTTGATATAGTACTTTGAAAAATTCTCTTGGTTCAATGTCATCTCCTTTTGCAATTTGGTATATTGCATTTTGGAGATCTTCTATTTCTTCATCCTTTTCCAAAAGACTAACTAATTTTTCCAGTGCAATTTTTGTTTTAGAATCAATTTCAATCTCCGGACTGTCTGAAACCTCAAACTCATCTGCAAAATTTCCTGCCATTTCTATTAGTTTGTCAATTTCTGGAGTTGGTTCTTTAATTGCATGATAGTCGATTAATTTTTTATTAATTCTAGCAACTCTATCCTCTTTGAAAATTCTAGATAATTCTAAAAGAAGTCTATAGCTTACCTGTGGTGGAATTTGTTTTGGTGGTACTAGTAAATTCACATATTCGTACAATCCTTTTGATTTGACTAGCTTTGCTTCGTTATCAATCTTAATTTTTCCAAAAAATATTTTCTCTAATTCATTATATTCATCCATTAGTGATGGTATATCTTCAAATCCTAGCTCTCTTGCACCAGTGATTCTCTTGTAAAGCAACAATAGTATTGATTTTGGAGTTCCAAATTTGAGCCATGTCTGAGATGTTACCACGTTTCCAAGTGATTTTGATATCTTTTTTCCTCCTTTATCCAAAAACATTTCATATTTTATGTGATGTGGATGTGGAAAATTCAAAACGTCATCAGCAACCCAGTCATTCACTTTCACTGAATCCATGATATCTTTTCCATATGCTTCAAATCTAATGTCAAATGCACTCCATCTAGCAGCAAATTCCACTTTCCATGCTAATTTTCCAAGATCTTTTCTAATGTCTGCTTCTCCTTCATACCCACATCCTTTGATTATCTTTCCACCAATTTCTGTATCATGACATTTGTAGCAAACTTTTCTTTCTTCTGGCAAATACTCTGTTGCTTCTGCAACGTACAGTCTGTTACATTGTGAACAGACTGGAAAATATGGTAAGAATTTTTGATATTTTTCTTGCCCAACTAATTCTTCTATCTTCGTTCCAATCTTCTCACTTTGTGTTAAGATTGTGTGAATTTGTTCTTGCAGTAAGCCTTCTTTGTACGTGTCTCTTGCTCTTTTGAAAGTATATTCAATTCCTAATTTATCCAATCCGTCTAAAAGTCTACTACTCATATGCATTCCATAGGATTCATGTTCTCCTGTATGATCTGGTATTAACGATACTGGTTTTCCAATATGCTCTTCAAGTGAATCAGGGAACCCCTCTGGAATTTTTCTTAATCCGTCAAGATCATCTGAATATGCGATTAATTCTGATTTATATCCCATATTTTCTAATGCAAGTTTTACTCCGTATGCTCTAACTGCATCTCCTAGGCTCCCGATATGTGGAATTCCTGATGCACCTAATCCACTTTCAACTCTGATTAAACTGGTATCTCTGCCTAGCTGTTTTTCTCTTTCAATTAATTCTAATGCAAGTTTATCTATCCAAGTACCTTTTCCTATTACATTTTGTTCAGACATCTTCTATTACAACTCCTTTGCCATATATGGTCCATTAATTTTGTAATTCAATTTTTTATAATACTCTCTTGTACCAACTGCACTGATTACACATAATTTATTTGATGACAGATCTGTTGAAGCAATTTCTTCTGCTTTCATCATCAGTTTTTTTCCAATTCCTTGATGTTGAAAGCTAAACTCTTCTTGTTCTCCAATACTGATTGCTTTTCCAAACACATGAAGTTCTCTTACAATTGATGTTTTATCTGAAATTTCGTCTCTGTGTGCCTTTTCACTAGGTTTTCTTAGTCTCAAAAATCCATATGTCAAGTCATTTTCATCATTAAATGACAAAAATACTTCTTTTCCTCCACATGCATTATAGTCAATTCTCTCTAACTTTAATTCAGAAAATTCTTTTTTATTGTTTAATCCTGCTTCTCTACATCTGATGCATTTACAAGATGTTCCTTGTTTTTCTAACTCTTGATGAACTTTTTGTCTTAAATTTCCCATTTTTGGACCGTCGACAATTTCATCCATTGTTATTTCTCTTTGAACTCTCATAATTCTAACCCATTTCGGTATGATCTTTTTAGATTCAGTCAAAACATTAATCATATCTTCTGTAGAGTATGGTTTGTAATTTCCTAATTTGTAATCATCATAAAGTGGTGTATCTTTTAGAACTAATGCGGGATAGATCTTTAACATATCTGGTCTGAATTCTTCCATTTCGAATAATTTCTTAAAGTCCGCAATGTCTTCTTTTGGACTCATAGTTGGAAGTCCTGGCATCATATGTGCTACTACTTTGTATCCTGCATCTTTTGCAATCTGAAATGAACTGATTACTTGTTCTAGATTATGTCCTCTATTGACAATGTTATACACACGTTCAGTTAAACTTTGAACTCCAATTTCAACTCTAGTCGTTCCATAATCTAACATCATGTCCACATGTTTCTGTTGACAATAATCTGGTTTTGTTTCAATAGTAAAACCAACATTTCTCATCTTTGCTTTTTCATTATTTCTTTTTGCATCTTCCA
>CALBOT010000013.1 GCA_937896695.1 uncultured Candidatus Nitrosopelagicus sp.
TTGTTCCTTTTGCATTCCACAATGTTGCAACACCATATTCATTTTTGAATATATTGTGTAATTCATCTACAGAAGGAGTGTTTTCTTTAAATCTAATATCCATTATGTGCAAATGCATTTGGCGTGTAGGGACTTTGATTGCACGGACAAACAGTGGAGATTCTTTACCAAAATATGATTTTACATCTTCTCCATGATGCGGACTTTGAGTTAATTCAATTGTGTCTGTAACTGATTCATCTGTTTGTTCAATATCTGCCCATCTTCTTACAAGCGTAACATCAAATCTTTTAATTGAATTTCCAAAATTTTTTCGTAACGGTTCTAAGATACGACCCATGCCGGTAACATTGCAGCTGCCTTGCATAACATGTTTTTTCCCAATTGCATCTGCATAATTTACTTTTGAATTGAATAATAAATCTGAAACAGCTTTTTCTCCATCTATTGTTTCTCCGCCTTGATAAATCGAGAGAATATCTCGAGGTTCGTAAAATAATTTTTTATTTTTAAAACCAATACCGCCAGGAGATGCATCTATAACCAAATCAGACTCATCTAATGCAGCTTCAATATTTCCAGTTATAGTGAAATCAGAAAATGCATTTTGATTTTTTTCAGGTACGTATACCTTAAACCCCCTGTTTATGGCATCAGTTACTTTGGAATCTGGAGAGTATTTTCCCACACCTACTAATTCAATTTCAGGATCATCTTTGAGAAATTGAATGATACGACTGCCAATTGAACCATAACCATTGACAAAGACTTTCTTCATCAATAATTGCTATAGAATCCAGTCTTTTATAATTAATGGAAGGATTAAATCACATGGTTTAGTCATTTTTTTGTGGATACAAAAGATTCTGACAAAGACTTTACATTTTCAATAGAGGGTAAAGATTACACAATTTCAGAAAAAAAGAGCTCATTAAAAGAAAATAATAAACAAATTTTACATTTGCCTTCTTTAACAATTGGCGCACTGATTTCTGGAATATGTATCGCGATTGTGGTATTTGGAATCGGAAATTTATCAGATACATCAGAACCTTTGATAGAGAAACAATTAGCAGAAAAACAAATAGAACCAGTACAGATTACAACAGAAACATTTTTTGAAAATAGCTCTCCAATACTTGGAAATCCAAATGCAGAAATCACGTTAATTGAATTTGGAGACTACCAATGTCATTTTTGTAATGTATATTTTCATAATACAGAACATAGAATTTTTGAAAATTATGTGATGACCGGCAAGGTTAATTTTATTTTTAAAGATTATACAATCATCGGACCAGACTCAGTTGTTGCAGCACATGCAGCACATTGTGCAGGCGAACAGGGAAAATTCTGGGAATTTCATAAAACATTGTACAATAATTGGGATGGAGAAGAAACCGGATGGGCAGGACAAGAAAATATGGTCCGATTTGCACAAGAAAATAATCTTAACATGAATCAATTCATGGATTGTAATAATAAATTGAAATACCAAGAATTAATATCAAATAGCAATTCTGATGCCCAGTCTCTAGGGATTACAGGCACTCCCGCATTTTACGTAATTTCAATGAAAAATCAACAAGTTCAAACAATTTCAGGCGCCCAACCATACGAAGTTTTTGAGAGAATCTTTAATTCAATGCTAGAAAATTAGAAAATTTGAAATACTATTAATGAGATCGCTAGAAAATTTATCACTACGTAAATCATATTTGCCATGGAAATCTTATATACCCACATCATGAGGCATAGCTATTGGCAGCAGGAATAGATGATATTGCAATTTACATTCCACGATTATTCATGGATGCAGGAGATTTTGCAGAAGCAAGAGGTCTTGACCCTCAAAAATTAGTAAAAGGATTAGGAGTTTCAAAAATGGCAATAGTAGATGCTAATCAAGACCCAGCATGTTTAGCTGCAAACGCATGCTTGAAAATTATGCAGAAAAATAAATTATCACCAGAACAAATTGGACGATTGTATGTTGCAACCGAATCATCATTTGACGAATCAAAAGCCATGAACTCATATGTAATTGGAATGTTAGAGCAAGTTTATGGTGCAGGTTCATTTCAACACTGTGGCGGAATTGAATGTAAGTTTGCATGTGTAAGTGGCTCATATGCATTGTATGACAATACAAATTGGATTAGGGCTGGAGAATCAGAAGAAAAATATGCACTAGTAGTAGTATCGGACATTGCAAAATATGATTTAGGTTCTAGCGGAGAAATGACACAAGGTGGGGGTGCAGTTGCAATGTTGTTAAACGACTCTCCAAGACTTTTAGAATTTGATCCTAAGGTAACATCTACATCAATTAAAAATGAATATGACTTTTACAGACCATTTGGAAAAGAGACCCCAATTGTTCACGGACAATATTCAAACCTACTATATCTCATTCAAGTAAAAAACGCATTAAATGATTACAAAAGAAAGGCACTCAAAACTGGATTAATAGATATGAAAGAGGGACAAAGTATGTTAGATCATATAGATTATTTCAACATGCATCTTCCATATAGTAACATGGGTAAGAAAGCATTGGCATATCTAGTAAGACATGAATTAAGAAATACTCCAAAATGGAAAGAAATTATTGCAGAAATTGGAATGGACGAACCAATTCCTAAAGATCCTAGAGGTACAATTGAATCCATAATTGCAGATTCAGAGTTCATGACAAAAGATAGTGAATTTACAAAAAGATTTGCAAAAACCAATACGTATCAAGATATTTATGAAAACAAGGTTGCAAGTTCACTCATTGCATCAAAGAGTATTGGAAACTTGTATACTGCTTCATTATACTTGGGATTCAGAAGTTGTTTAGAATTCGAATTCCAGAAAGGAGTAAATCTAGAAGGAAAACGCTTTGGATTTGCATCATATGGAAGTGGAAGTAGTGCAATGGTTTTCAGTGGCGTAATAAAACCAGAACATCTACCCATAGTAAAAGAAATGAACCTGGAAGCTGAAATTGGAGAAAGACAAAAACTAAGCTTGGAAGATTACGAAGAATTACACGAGAACAAACTTGAACCAAATCAATCATTACTTAATGCAAGAAAAGAATTTGTTTTAGAACATGTAGAAAATATTTCCTCAGATAAGAGAGGAGAAAGAAGATACGCATTTATTGAATAAATCTAATGAGTGATAATTCACCAATTAAGAATGCACTGTATGAAAATATAGAATATGTTGGAGAAGATCAAATACATCAGTTACTCCTAAACAATAAATTTTCAGAATTATTCGAAAGAATTTGCGAACCAGTAATAGAAAAAGTGAAGGAAATAGAAGAATATGAAAAATATGGAATATTAGCAGAAAGTTTTACACATTATTTATTCACAGAAATGCTAATTCCTAGTCAAAGAAAAATTTTGTTTGATAATATAGAATTAGACATGGTAATTCCAAATACGAATCAATTACAAAAAAACAATCGTGATGCATTAATAATATTTTTTGTTAAAACTTCAACGTATGCACAAATAGAACATAAGATTCAAGAAATTAAAAAAATTCAAAATAATGATTCTAACATATGGATTATCTCAAAAGATAATCTAAATATTTTGCAATCAACATATAACATAGAAAAAGAATCATTTGGAAAATTTTTGAAAGATGCTCAAAATTTTGTTAAATCAAAAAATATGAATAAATTAAATATTTTCAAAACCTAGTCCTGAAACGTCTACAAAATTTGTGAAAGTTTTGACATACGAATTAATGTCAAATGAAGAAGAATACGGTATAGCTCCAAAAACTTTCTTACCAGTCAGACCAAATATTTGTTGTTTAAGATTTGACAATTCATATCCATCAGAAACATTTTGATTTACTAAAGTTCCAGATATATTCAAATTCTTTTTCTGTGCATGTTCATATGTCAACATCAAATGATTTACGGAGCCAATTTTGGAACCAGTTACAATTAATGAATTCAGGTTTAATTCAAATATTAGATCAGAGATAAAATAATTTCTAGATATGGGAGTCATAATTCCGCCTATAC
>CALBOT010000014.1 GCA_937896695.1 uncultured Candidatus Nitrosopelagicus sp.
AGACTTTATAATAGGCGACTTTTCTCTAAAATACGTTTCTATTTTTGAAATGATTAATGGACGTGTTTTTGATGTAGTTGAAAATCCTGGTACTTTTTGTGCTTTGTTTTTCAAATCATACCCTTTAGCTAAATGTACATTTTCATCGATATATGCATCTTGTTTATAAGAATAATATAAATTTTCATATCCTTTATCTATTGCAACCTGAATAACCGCCCAACCTATATTTGCATTTTCAATTACTAATAACGCATTATTCCATTCTGTTGCAACTGATATTAACATATTGCCATATTCTGTAGTTCCTATCTTGCCTCTATATTCAGCTACCTGTGTCATTGATTCGATTTCTAAAACGTGAAATGCAGAATAATCTGCACCATCGCCTCGAGCAACATCAGCTACTACTGCATATGCCTTAGTATAATTTGGATAGTCCCAGATCCAATAGTTACCATCAAACCCTCGTTTTTCTTTTGGATCATCAACATATGTTTGATCATACCATTGTATTATAGGTCCATCAACTACAGTATGTCCGGAAGTTATAAAATCACAATCACATTCTTGAGCTGCTGATTTTTCTCCTAATAACTGTGTTTGTTCTTCTCTCCATGTCTCATCTCTTTCCGGATGTGCAGTCCAATGTAATTTAATACCGTTAAATTTGCCGCCTGCTTCTGAATCCATCCATGTTTTATGAAATAAATTACCGGTACCATTAGGTGTAGATAACATTATAGCACCACCACCTGTTGCTAATGTTTGTTGAGCGGCAGTCCATATTTCATCAATACCATTTATAAATGCTGCCTCATCCATTACTAATAATGATAATGCTTCAGAACGACCAGCAGTTCCTGTACTTGATACTGCCTTTACTTGTGATCCGTTTTTAAATCGTAATGATAATTTATTATCTTCCAATGTTTTACCTTTAAGCCAACTTGGTAAATTATCATGCATTACTCTTACTTTGGTTACTAAGTTTTTTGCTACATCTTGAGTTGTTGCAATAACTAAACAGTTAAAATCTTGTTTGAATAACATATTCCATAAAATATATCCAGCCGATAAAGTTGATATTCCTAATTGTCTAGATTTAAGTATAATATTATACCTATTATCTTTCATTGAATTTAATGTATCTTCTTGAAATTGATACAAGTTAAAATACATTTTACCTTTTGTAGGATGTTGTATAATACAATACTTACGCATAAAATGTGCAGGATCTACCGAACATTTTTTATATTCTTCACGTACGATTTCTTTTATGCTTTTCTTTACCGCCATAAGATATTTAAATATAATAAATTAATTGCAGAAAGTCAAATAATAATAGAACTATTTTTTCTGACGTTTTTCGTAGGATCTTCCGCCAAAGTATGCACCTATAACAGTAATAAGAACTAATTGAAGTAGATCGGTCCATTTTTCTTCGACTGTAAATTGAATTGTTCCAGCATCAATAAAAATCATTAACATTGTACAAACTACTAAAAATATTAAAACTAATGGACGAACATTTTTTGATAACCAAGAATCGCTATTCATGTCTGCTGTCCAACGATCAGTTATGTTTTGTTCCATTTTAGTTTCGTAATCTGAAATTAATTGTTTCATTTTACGTTTTGCTTCTAGTTTTTCTTCTTTTGAAGTTGTTAGATTATCAAGTACACCACCAACTGATTCTACCAGTTCTCCAGCCCCACCTGTAAATAATTTACCTAATCCTAAACCCATAACATATTCTCCTTAATTATATTAATGAATCCAACCTTGAAGAACTTAGTGTTATTGG
>CALBOT010000015.1 GCA_937896695.1 uncultured Candidatus Nitrosopelagicus sp.
TTTTTTTTCAAAAAAATAAGAAAATGGACTGGGGTTTAAAAAATAGACTTGCAAGAATAATTTCTCCTGCTGATAATAGGGCATTAATGCTTGCAGTTGATCATGGCTATTTCTTAGGTCCTACTGAGAAACTAGAAGACTTGAAAAAAACAATCGCTCCTTTGGCAAAACATTGTGATTCCTTAATGATTACTCGTGGAGCATTAAGAACCTCTGTTAATCCTGATTATCCTGTACCTGTTGTATTACGTGTTTCTGGCGGAACTAGTATAATTGGAGAGGATCTATCTCAAGAAGATATTACAGTTAGTATCAAAGATGCACTCAGACTAAATGTATCTGCAGTTGCAATGTCAGTTTTTGTTGGTTCAAAATATGAATATCAAACAATTGTAAATCTTGGAAAACTTGTTAATGAGGCAGAAGAATATGGAATTCCTGTACTTGCAGTTACTGCTGTTGGAAAAGAAATTGGAACAAAAGATGCTCGTTATCTATCTTTAGCTTGCAGAGTTGCTGCAGAGCAAGGTGCACATATAGTAAAAACATACTATTGTGAAAACTTTGAAAAAGTTGTAAAATCATGTCCTGTACCAATAATTATTGCAGGCGGTAAAAAAATTCCTGAAAAAGATGCTCTGAAATTAACATATGATGCATTAAAAGCTGGAGCTGTCGGTGTAGATATGGGAAGAAATATCTGGCAATCTGATAATCCTGTCGCAATGATTAAAGCTGTTCACTCTATTGTACACGGAAGTAACAATGCTGAACAAGCATTTACTTTGTATAAACAATTATCAGGAAAATCTAATCCAAAACAGAACAACAAATCTAAAAACAAATCTAATCCAAAACAGAACAACAAATCTAAAAAGAGTTTTAATAAAAAATCAAAAAAACGTAATTAATTTTCTGATTTAGACAAGTGAATGTGAATAATTTTCCATGTAGGTCTTTTTATCAACACGAATGTTGCTCTTCCTCCAATTGTGATGTGCTCGCCTGTGAATGCCTTGTTGTCCACTAACATTCCTTTTTGAATCAATTCTAGTGCCACCACTGCAGTTTCACCAAATATGCTTACTTTGACATTATTTATTTTGTAATCATAATCTGAAATACTAACAAATCGTAATTCTTCTAATGCGATGGTTGTGGCAAAATCTTTTAGATCATATGGTGGAACGTCACTAAAACTAGAAAATGCAGAATCGTTAACCTGAATATCTTTCAAAATTTCTAATTTTTTTGATTTTCCAATTTCAAAAAAAGTTTCTACAATTTTTATAATTTCTTCTTGGTCTGACATATTATACCATTTATCAATAAGGAATCTTTATAGGTGCATCCCCTGTTTTTGAATTATAATGCAACATGAAGCAACAATTAGCACTTTTGATATGTTATTGCTAGTTGACCTGCTGCTGTAAACAACAGCAAATTTACCGATTTAAATTAGGAATAAGAGTGGTAATAATAAAATGAATGAAACTATGATAGGCGCAACTGCGCTAATGAAGGCATTGGAAAAAGAAGGAGTAAAGGAAGTCTTCGGCCTACCGGGTGGTGCAAACCTTCCAATGTATGATGAATTGGGTAAAAGTAACATTCGTCATATTTTGGTTAGACATGAACAATCTGCTGCACATATGGCTGATGGTTTTGGTAGAGTTAGTAGAAAACCTGGTGTATGCTTTGCAACTTCTGGTCCTGGTGCAACAAATTTGTTAACTGGAATTGCAACTGCACAAGCAGATTCTGCACCTATGGTTGCAGTTACTGGTCAAGTACCTGTTGCAATGATTGGAAAAGACGCATTCCAAGAAAGTGATATAATTGGAATGGCAAATCCTGCTTTGAAATATTCGTATCAACCTAGAACTCCTGAAGAAATTCCAACCATGGTTAAACAAGGATTCTACATTGCAGAAACTGGAAGACCTGGACCTGTATTGTTAGATATTCCTAAAGATGTTCAACAAAATGAAGCAAACATTCCATTTCCAGATGAAGTTCGAGTTCCGGGATATCATCCATGGACAGATCCTGATATGCAAAATACTGCACGTGCAGTAGAATTACTATTGTCTGCACAAAAACCAATAATTCTTGCTGGAGGTGGTGTAATCATTTCGTCTGCATTTGCAGAATTACAATCAATAGCTGAATTGTTAATGATTCCTGTGGTAACTACATTCAAAGGCAAAGGTGCATTTCCTGAAAATCATCCATTATCCTTAGGTCCAATTGGAATGCATGGACACGCTGAAGCCAATAAATTAATGACCGAAGCTGATTGTGTTTTAGCAATTGGAACCAGATTCTCCGACCGTTCAGTAGGAACATTTGAAGAATTTGAAAAGAATTTGAAAATTATTCATATGGATGTTGACCCTGCAGAAATTGGAAAGAATCAAACAACATCTGTAGCTGTAGTAGGTGATGTCCGTACATCATTAAGAATATTTGGAAAACTATTGATGGATAAAGCAGTAAGACCTTCTGATGATAATCCCTGGTTAAAACATGTTAAAGAAACAAAACAATATTGGCGTGAAAATCTAAAATTACATCCTGGAGAAATGGGTGCCGCAAAAATTCTTAGAAAATTACGAGAACTACTTCCAAAAGAATCTATAGTTACAACTGAAGTAGGACAACACCAAATGTGGGCATCATTATTTTTTGATGCAATTCATCCTGGAACTTTTTTCAGTTCTACTGGTTTAGGTACCATGGGCTGGGGATTTCCAGCTGCCATAGGTGCAAAAACTGCACGTCCTGATGTACCTGTAGTTGACATTGCAGGTGACGGTAGTTTCAATATGACTGAACATTCTCTTGCAACTGCAGTTTTGGAAGATTTACCTGTAATTGTATTCTTGATTAATAATTATTCATTAGGAATGGTTGCTCAATGGCAGAGAACTTTCTATGACCGCCGCATGGTGGGTGTAGATCTTAAGAAATGTCCTGATTATGTTAAATTAGCTGAATCATATGGTGCACAAGGAATTCGTGCACAATCTATGGATGAACTTGAAAAGGCAATAAAAGATGGACTAAACAGTGATGTTGCCACTGTAATTGACATTCCAATTGATCCTGAAGAAGATGTTTTACCATTTGTTGCACCTGGAACTGGATTAAAGGATATGATCTTACCTTCATAGTGATGCAAAATGGTTTGGGCAATTTTATCAATCAAAGTGGAAAATAAACCTGGAATTTTATTTAAGGTAACACATCTTTTTAGATCACGTAATTTTAACATCGATAGTATTTCTGTAGGTGTCACTGAAGACAAAAAGTACTCTCGAATGACAATCACCACTATTGGAGATGAGAAGCAAATTACTCAGATTGTCAAACAACTTGACAAAATGATTGACACAATTGAGGTTCGTAGGTTAGATGTGAATAATTCCGTATATAGAGAGTTGGTAATGTTTAAGATTAAAGTAAGCAAACCAGAAGATAGTATGGAAATTAACAAATTAGCTAGTGCGTATTCTGCCAAAACACACGATGCAAAAAAAGAATCAATAATAGTTGAGATGACTGCTACTCCTCATCAAATATCTGCTTTTGAGGAATTGGCAAAGAAATTTGGTATCAAGGAAATGGCACGAACTGGAATTACTGCATTGGAGCGTGAAGAACACGAACATTAGAATTTTTGATACAACTTTACGTGATGGTGAACAATCTCCAGGTGTTTCACTATCTCCTGAAAAAAAATTAAACATTGCAAGGAAACTTGACAATTTAGGAGTTGACGCAATTGAAACTGGTTTTCCTGTAATATCTGAAGGAGAACGTGAAGGAGTAAAATTAATTGTTGGAGATGGATTAAAAGCAGAATTATGTGGATTAGCAAGAACTAACAAAAAAGATATCGATGCTGCAGTAGACTGTGGATTAAACTACATTCATACATTCATTGCAACATCTGACATCCATTTAGAACATAAATTAAAAATGTCTCGGGATGAAGCTTTAGAAAAAGCAATTGAAGCTGTAGAATATGGTAAATCCCGTGGATTACAAGTTGAGTTTTCTGCAGAAGATGCAACTAGAACTGATCGAGAATTTTTGAAAAAAGTTTTTGGTGCTGTTGCACGTGCAGGAGCTGATAGAATAGACATTCCTGATACTGTTGGTTATTCAACTCCACAATACATTGGTGAAATTACTAAAGATGCAATTGAAGTATCTAAATTACCTATTAGTGTACATTGTCATAATGATTTTGGTTTAGCTGTTGCTAATGCAATATCTGGTGTACAGGCAGGTGCATCATGTGCACATGTGACCATCAATGGAATTGGTGAGCGTGCAGGTAATGCTTCTTTAGAAGAATTTGTTATGGCGTTACATAGTTTGGAATTTGAAAGTAACTGGGAAACAAACATCAACACAAAATTAATTTATGAAACTTCACGCTACATCTCTAAATTAGCAGGAATGTCTGTACAACCAAACAAAGCAATTGTTGGTGAAAATGCATTTGGTCATGAATCTGGAATTCATACTCATGGTGTATTAAATAATCCATTAACATATGAGCCAATTAGTCCTGAAATTGTAGGTAGAACTCGTTGGTTACAGGTAGGAAAACATGCAGGAATTCACGGTATGAATGCAATGCTAAAAGAATATGGTATTGAGCCTAATGATGATCAAACAAAACAGATTTTGGATAAAGTAAAAGCATTAGGTGATCAAGGAAAACAAGTAACTGAAGTTGAATTATTATCTATGGCTAATGAAGTGATTGGTGAAAATAAATTAAAACGAATTGTCCAATTAGCAGGATTTTCTGTATCTACTGGAGTTGGAACAATGCCATATGCATTTGTTAAATTGAATGTTGACGGTCAGGAATTTTCTGCAACTGATTACGGTGTCGGTCCTGTGGATGCTGCATTAAACGCGATTCAAAAAATTACAAGTCAAGTTACTGATGAAGTTCGTTTAAAAGAATACAAGTTAGATTCTATTTCTGGTGGTGCTAATGCATTATGTGAAGTGACTGTAAAAGTTGAAGATGCACGTGGTAACATCATTTCATCTAAATATGTAGGAGAAGATATTGTTACAACTAGTGTACAAGCAATGGTTGATGGAATTAATCGTATTATGTTAAAAAATCTTTTAAAAGAAAAGAAGATTTAATCATCACAGAATTTTAGGTATTATGTATGTATAATATTTCGTTAATTACTGGTGATGGAATTGGTCCTGAATTATCAGAATCTGTAAATACAATTTTGGAAACAATCGATGAAAAATTTAACATTGAATTTAACATTAAATCTCTTGTAGCTGGTGATGCTGCACTTGAAAAAACTGGAAATGCTTTGCCCGATGATGTTTTTGAATCAATAAAAACATCTGATGCATGTTTGAAAGCCCCTGTTGGAGAAAGTGCTAAAGATGTTATTGTTGCATTAAGACAAAAATTAGATTTGTATGCCAATATTCGTCCTGCAAAATCATATCCAAATACACCTGCACTTAGAGATGATATTGATTTGGTAATTGTTAGAGAAAATACTGAGGATCTATACACTGGTGAAGAATTTCAAGTAGATGATACTGCTGTTGCATTAAGAATAATTAGTGAAAAGGCTTCTAAGAGAATTGCAAAATATGCATTTGAAACTGCAATGGATAGAAATCAACAGAAACGAGTTACTTGTGTTCATAAATCCAATGTTATGAAAATGACAGATGGTCTTTTTTCTCGTGCGTGTGAAGATATATCAAAAAATTATCCTGATGTTACATTTGATCAGATGTATGTTGATGCCTGTTCTATGAATTTAATTCGAGCTCCACATGAATTTGACGTAATTGTGACGACGAATCTATTCGGTGATATATTATCTGATGAATCCTCTCAAGTTGTTGGTGGATTAGGTATGGCACCTGCAGCAAATTTAGGAGATAATTTTGGTCTGTTTGAACCAGTTCATGGTGCTGCATTTGATATTGCTGGAAAACAAATTGCAAATCCTTCTTCATTCATTTTATCTACAAAAATGATGCTTGATTGGTTAGGTTCAAAACACAATGATTCTAAATGTATTACTGCTGGGAAAAAACTTGAAACTGTTGTATTGGATTTAATAAAATCTGGAATTACAACTAAAGATATTGGTGGAGAAAAATCAACACAAGAATTTACAAAAGAAATCACTAGTAGATTATAGTTATCTACAAACTCTTCAGTCGTTTATTGACACATATCCTCCTTTCAATGTGTTGTACAATGTCAATCCATTTCTATCCTATTTTGTTTACTATGTTTCAATTACCATTCATTTTTTCAAAAATCGATTTAATGAATTATTTTGCTTTATCTGCACAGTTAATTTTTTACAAGTCTAAGGTTTTAATCTGTCTGGATCTCTTGGATACAAAACTACTTCTCTTACATTGTCAATTCCTATCAAAACTGTCATTAGTCTATCTAATCCCATACCCCAACCTGAATGTGGA
>CALBOT010000016.1 GCA_937896695.1 uncultured Candidatus Nitrosopelagicus sp.
TGAAATCTACTCTTGGTTGATCTTTTATTGTTTTCATTTTAATAACTTTTTTATTTCCTTTTCTGTTTTACCATATATTTTCATGATATCAATTAAACTTTGAATACCAGAATTAGTACGTATAAATATATCAACATATTCTTCTGCTTCACGTGAATTAATTTGATAATGATCTTTCAGAAAATTTATCAACTCTTTATTATATTTATTCACTTTTTTCCCTTTGATATATTTTGCTCTAACGCTAGCATTAGGAAGTATATCATAATATAATTGATACACATGTTTTTTACTTAAAGGACCAATTGTATATTGTTGTAATGCATCTACAGTTTCTATAATGTCTGGATGCATAGATAACCACCTATTAATAATATAAGGTGCAAAAGATTTCTGATCTGCTTCAGATAATTTATCCCAAGGCTTTTTTCGTTGAGATATACCTGCAATATGATCAAATATTGTTGCTGGTTTTTTAGGCATCTTTAGGCAAAAATTCTTTGTTAATATATCCACATTCGTCACATCTATAAACAGGAATTGGAATAATTTGTTCTTTACCTGTAGGTGATATTAACGCGGATAATCTTTTAAATGCATTTACTGGTCTAAAAAATTTACTTTCACATTGTTCACATACAATATCTTTTAGATCAGATGCTTTGATATTAAGTTGAGCTTTAGGTTGTTCTTTACCACCCATTCCAATAATCTTACTCATATTATCTCCTTATTTAAGTTCATTAATTATTTTGATCATTGTAGCCATTACATGTATTTCTTTGTCTACAGCAAATGCATCTTGATATTGAGCTTCTGCCAAAATTAATATAACGCTTGCAATATGTCCTTTAGCATAATTATCGATCTCATCAAAAAGATACTTATATAATGCTGTAAAATCTTTTACTTTACTATCATTAATTAGTTGTCTAATATTTTGAAAACAAGCTTTTTTATCATTAGTATTTTGCAAAATATCTAATAACTTAGTCATATAATTTGCCTGAACTAAGCTTTCTTTATCTATTTGTAATTTACCATCAATAACTTGTCTTTGAGCAGAATTCAATACTCTTCTAATATCTGGATAACCATTATTAATTAATGTTACCAAATCATTCATTTCAAATTCTATATTCTGTTCTTTCAATATAGCAACAATTCTTTTTGCAACTTCTTTTTTATTAGGAGGAGTTATTCCAAATACTTGACATCTGGATTGAATAGGATCTATAATCTTTTCAACGTAATTACATGTCAATATAAATCTAGTTGTTTTTGAAAATGTTTCCATTAAATTTCTTAAGGCCGCTTGACCATTTGGAGTCATATAATCTGCCTCATCTAATATAACAATTTTCCATCTTTTGAATCCAATTGTACTTGCAAAATTCTTTACTTTGGTTCTAACTGTTTCAACATTGTTTTCATCAGATGCATTTATATACATAAGGTCTGCATCTACATTACCTGCAATAATTTTGGCTAATGTTGTTTTACCAGTACCTGCACCTCCATAAAATAACAAATGCGGAACATCACCATTTTCAAGATATAACTTTACTTTACTAATAATTAATTCATTACCAACATAACCATCTAATGTATTGGGTCTAAACTTTTCTACCCATAATGTATTTTCTACGTTTCCAAACATATTATGCAGCTTGTAATTGTACTAAATAGTACGTTGATGAATAATCTTTTCCTGTAAATGTAACTCTTGCTAATCCTGCTTCTGATACTTCAATATAACCTGATTCAGCATCTTTATTTGCAACTAATATTTCTTTAAATAGATTAGCTGAAAAACAAGTTGCTTTCAAATCACTTGCTTCTCCTTCTGGAGTAGTCGGCCATGTAATTCTATTTGTATTCAAAGTTGAATAATTTAAAATCATATTAGTTCCTAATGCATCACTTTCAATTGCAAAGTTTTCTGTTTCTGGCAATGCATTTTTAGATTTAACAAATTTACTTGCAAAATCTTTTGTTAACTTAATCTTAACATTAAAATCAGGCAATTGCTTCATTCCTGGCACTTGTCTAATAACTGATAAATCAGCTAACATAAATGTTACATCAGTTGTTTTATCTGATAAATTAATTGAAAATGCAGTTCCGTCTGCATTATTTACTCTTAATGTAACATCATCATCTAATGCAGTTAACAACTTAGTTAGTTGAGAAGTTGCATAAACTCCTAATGTTACATCTTCAATATCAAAATTATTCATAGATACTGAACCTACTACATTTTGATCATCTGTGATAAAATCACATTGCATTGTTTTATCTTTAATATCCAATCTAACAGAATTTGCATTACCTGCTAAATGATATTTTTCAATAAAACTTGTTATTTGCGTCTTTTTCATATTATTACCTTTTATTCGAAAAATTGATTAAATACTTCATTGTTTACTAAATCTCTTGTACTACCACCAAACTTATCATATAACTGTCTATTCTTGTTATAGATATGAATAGCTTTATCTGGGTCCTTAAACATTTCCTCCATGCTCATTAGTACTGCATAGAAGTCTCTTGGAACTACAGTTTGTAACAATTCATTATGACATTTTACTATTTCTTCTACTTGTTTAACTGTTTCATTAAATACAAATAAATTATTTAATGTCATTTTCATTGTTACTGGACCTTTATAATTTGATACTTCACCAAATGTCATTCCTTCTGATACTGGATGTCCTAATGGATTAGGAACTAAATCGTCATCGTTATATGGAAGATTTTCTCCTTTTGGAAAATATAAATCTGTAAAAGTCATTTTACTTAATTGAGGTGAATGCAAATAAGTTCCATATACAGGATACAGACCAGGTGAACTTGAATCAGTTGATATTTGTATTCTACCTCCATGATATTTATTTACCATCTTCTGAAAGAAACTTAGCATAAAGAAATCTGATATTTTAGAAATACCCAATACATGAATGAATTGATTTCTTGCTTTTTCAAATTCTCTATTCTTTATCATTGGAACTAATGCAGACATAAACATAGTTACTCTTTTCTGAGCACCACCTATACACCAACCATTAAATTCAAAATCTTTCATTTTTTGATACCATGCTTCATATTCTTCAACATTATTACCTTGAATAACATTTAAGAACTTACATTTACCAGTTTGATTATCTGCAAAATATTTGAAGTTATCATAACTAATATCCATACATTCATAGAACTTTCCATCATATTTTGCTCTAGGTGGAATATCTAAATTAACTCCTAAATCGCAATTTGCTTCTAACCAATCAAATATAGTTTTCTTAAATGATGGGTCCCATTTAATGGCACCAGTAGCTAACTGGAATCCTCCAGAATCACCTAATACCAATACATCTTCATCTAAACCATATCTATCTCTTGCATCCATCCATTTGTAATGGTGGCCTGCTGTTATAAGAAAATATGGATGTCTCCATCTTTCAGGAAATTCTTTATCATAAAATCTACAAGTAAGGCCTGGCTTAATTTCTTTATTCTTTTTGAAATCTCCTGCACAACCTCCTGCAGATAATGATGGATAATAAATTAAATCTTTCATATTATTCGTCTCCGTATGCTGCTTCAAACATTGCTAATTTTTTTGCTTCAAATTCTTGTTCCAATAATGCTTCACATAATTCTTTTTCATGCCAAATACATAATTCATTTTCATAATCATTGGCAATAATATAACCTTCCATTCTTCTTCCTAGATCTGATCTTTCAACTATATGTGGATGCACCTTTGGTGTTTCTAAAGCATCTTCAATAGTTTCTAAAGCATCCTTAACATCAAATGGCTTATACATTCTATCAGCATCTATAAACTCTGGAAAGCTTCTGAAGAATGGAAATA
>CALBOT010000017.1 GCA_937896695.1 uncultured Candidatus Nitrosopelagicus sp.
AAGAATTGGATAGATTTTCACGTCAAGTGATGTTAGAACAAATTGGTTATGATGGGCAATTAAAATTAAAAAATGCAAAAGTTTGTGTTGTTGGTGTTGGTGGTTTAGGAAATCCAATTACAACTAGACTTGCAACAATGGGAGTTGGTAAATTAAGAATTGTTGATAGAGATGTAATTGAATTATCAAACTTACATAGACAAACAATGTTTGATGAAGATGATGTTGGTCAAGTTAAAGTTGAAGTTGCACAAAAGAAATTAAAAAAATTAAATCCTGAAGTAGAGATAGAAGCTTTACCAATTTCAATTAATGATTACAATGCACCTGATGTTATTGATGGATGTGATGTTGTAATTGATGCACTTGATAGTGTTAATGCACGTTATGCATTAAACAAAGCTTGTGTAGAAAAAAATATTCCATTTGTAACTGGAGCTGCAGTTGGTGTTACAGGACAAGTGTTTACAGTTTTACCAAAAGAAACTGCATGTTATCATTGTATGTTTCCTACATTGGATGAAGATTCAATGCCAACTTGTAGTATTCAAGGAGTACATCCTCCAATACTCTCTATTGTTGGCGGAATAGAAGTTTATGAAGCCGTTGATGTTTTAATTGGTAAAAAACCAAAGTCTTCAGAAAAATTTATCTCAATTGATCTTGAAAATTTAGAATTTTCTTCAGTTAGAACATTCAAACAAGATGCATGTTCTGTTTGTGGTTCAGGTAAAAAGATTGAAACTCCAAAACAGGAATTAATCTTAGAAGAATTATGTGGACGAAACATGGGAAAACGTACATTCTCAATTACTCCTACATATGAGGTGAATCTAGATGTGGATGATGTAACAATGGTGGCAAAAGAAAAAGGGTTTACAGTTGAGAATCAAGGGGATTTGGGATTATCTATGAGAACAAATGATCTTTCTGTCAATTTCATGAAAAAAGGTTCTGCAGTAGTAGTTGGCCCTGATAATGAAGAAGAAGCTATTACTCTATACAAGAGTCTTCTAGGTAAAAAATCCATTAGTGTTTAATTAAAATTATAAATTCCATATTGCCATTTGCGATTCCCCTTTCCACCTTCTCTACAATTTCTCACATCATATTTGATGTCATCCAGTTTCTTTTTCTTTTCGAAGAAGATCATTCTATCATACGTATAAAAAATTTTGATATTTTTTTAGATAGTAGTTTGTACATGGAAGTGAGTTATAAAAAAGACAAATTGGATGAACTAGAGCGACTAAGAGACAGACTACTATATCTCCACAATTGTGAATTTGTACTTTTAGACAAAATTCTCAAACAAAATTTCCACAAGTAATATCTAGTAGATTTTAAGAATCTAATTGTGAAACACAATGTAATATTCTTCACAATTCTCTTGTTCTCATTCAGTCCTATGGCATTTGCAAATGCTGAGGTATTTCAAGAACAGTTGGAAGGTACTTTGGATGTTTATACTAATCAATTGGTGTTTGCTCCGGGTGAACCAATATTTGTACATGGTCAGGCTATGCCAAAAGAACCTATTATTATTAGATTATTTACCCCTGATGATACTATTGCAGAATTTGAACAAATTATGACTAGTGAAGATGGTTCTTTTCATCATTTCTTGATGGAATGGGATAATCCAACAACAAATCTTCCATTTGGAACATACATTCTAGAGGTAATCTCCAATCAACAAGGTGGGATATCAAAAAACATTGAAGTAAAATTTTCATCAACATCAGAATTTGTTCAAATTCCTATTGAAAGAAATGTCAACACAATAGTTTTTGCTCCTGAAACTGCAGCTGTAAATAGAGATTTTCGAGTTTTTGTGCAAACATCAAGTGATGGTCTTCTAATTGGTAATGATCCCAATCAAATACTTGGTACATCTCATGTTCATCTTCCTAATGGCCAAGTAGAAAATTTAGAAGATGATCTAAAAATATTACATCAAGGATTGTATTATGTAGATTATCTGCCTGTGCTTGAAGGAATATACGTCTTTCATATGGTAACTTTCGATGAGGGAACTATTTCCCATGGCTCTGGTGCTACAAATGTTCTAACTCAAGATATTAGCGGTATTTCTGCACAAATTTTAGAATTAAATGAAATCTTAGATGAAACAAAAACTGAATTGGCAAACCTAAAACAAGAAACTTCTCAGTTTGGCTCATCATTGTCTGATGCAAGTTCTAATTTAGATGAAAGTGTAGTATTAATTTCTGATTCTGTTGGAAATATTGAAGAAGGTTCGTCCCAACTTAACGCATTGTTATTTCCTATAGTTGCATCAATTGCAATTATACTTGCATTACAAATTGTAATTATTGCCAGACGAAGATAAGCTATAATTATTCATGATACATATTTTTTGATCAGGATGAAACTAGTATTTGGCTTGATTTTTTTAGTTCTATTATTGCCATTAATTTCTGAATCATTTTCTTATTTTGATGCAGATATAATAAATCATCATCTTGATAATAAAAATAATAATTTTAACGATTCAGAATCTGAAATAATTCAATTCAATGAATTTCCAAATGAACAACAAGTAAAGCGTTATTTGATATTTGGAAAAGGATCTTTGTCTGAAATTAACAGTTTTGTACAGACTCCGTATTCAATATCTTCATCAAATGGATTTTTTTCAATAATAGCAATTCCTGAAAATACTTTGTCTATTTTTCAATCAAAAGGATTTCATATAATTGAAGATTTCCAGTTAGATTTTCATTCAAAATATGTTACAAAGAATAATGTTAGTCAAATATCTACAATTGGAAACATTGCAAATTCTGAACGTGTACATAATCTTTACAATGTTACTGGCAATGATGTTACAATTGCTATAATTGATACTGGCGTTGATTTTTCAAATCCAGATATGCAACATGCACTAGCACGTGATAACAAAAATTTCCCTATAATGTTAGATCCTGATGGCCAAGGTTTGATATTGACAAATGCCACTTTTGCAGCAAATATTGATCAGTATGGAACAATCAAAAATTTTACAAAATCTTCTCTGTACAACACCACTTCTGATGTTTATGTAAAACCCAGGGGTGAGGGTGTATTTTTGAATATCAATCAAAATGGAGATGGAACTAGTTTACTTGTATACAATTCCATGTTTCCTATGTTTGGTTCTTCTCCACTTCTAAATGGAACATTAAATCATGATATGCGAATTGGAAATGACAAACACGATTACATCGAATCAAAAAGTGGAATTTATCATTTAGGTGTGATGTATCAGGGTTCTCCTAGCCAACCACAGGTTGTACCTGTTTTGGTTGTTGATTCCAACGAATCAGGATATTATGATACAATTATCCCTGATATGTCTACTTCTTGGCAAGACTTTACAAAAAATTCTACAAATGAAAAAATAGAATTTGATTTTGATTTTACTGATGATGTTCATCATGTAATAGGTGACGGAAATGAATTCTTAGTTTATGATTATGACAATGATGGTGAATTCGATTACAGTGTGGGAACATTGGGTGCTCAAATTTTAGATATTTACGGTGTAATTGAAAATGAATCTAATATTGATGATACTTTTGGTGCAATAAATGGAACATTACTTCCACCAATAAGTCGAAATGGTGAGTTTTTTGGTGTAATGACTGATGTTCAAGGTCATGGAACCGGAAGTGCAGGTACAATAATCTCAAAAGGTCTTGTTGAATATGATATCTACAATGACACAAAAAAATTCAATATTAGGGGTATTGCACCTGATGCAAAAATAATTCCTGTAAAGGCATTGTGGTTTGGAGACATTCTATACGCATGGCTTTGGTCTGCAGGATTCGACAATGATGATATAGAATGGCAATTTTCTGGAAATACTCGTGCTGATATAATATCTAATAGTTGGGGCATATCCACGTTTCCAAATTTTGAATATGCACCTGGATTTGATCTATTATCTTTGGTAATGACTACTCTTGCCTTACCTAATTCATTTTCTGAAGATTATCCTGGCGTGTTGATGATATCTAGTGCCGGAAACTCCGGTCATGGCTATGGTACAATAGGATTACCAAATGCATCTCCTACTGGTATTAGTGTTGGTGCTACAACAAACAATGTGTTTGTTGGTTATGGTCCGTTCAAAGATGAACCTAGATTTGGAAATTCTACAAAACATTCTGATCATGTAGTTGATTTTTCAAGCAGAGGTCCTACATTAATTGGTGATCCGAAACCTGATTTGATGAGTATTGGGGCTTACAGCTTTACTCCTGCATCTGTTACAAAACCATCAAAAGATCATGTTCAAGATCCATTTGGTATGTTTGGGGGAACTAGTATGTCTGCGCCTATTGTATCTGGAACTGCTGCGTTGGTAATTCAAGAACTAAAAGATAATTCAAAACCATTTACTCCCTTTGATGTAAAAAATATTCTAATGTCTACTGCTGATGATATGCATAATGATGTGTTTACACAGGGTTCAGGAATGGTTGATTCTCTTGATGCAATTCGTTTAATCAATGGTGAAGGTGGTGTTTTTAACGTTCATAATACTAATTCTTCAAAAAATCTTAACAAAATTCTTGATTTACCATTAAAAAATCTCAATTACACTTCACTTGGCATGTTATCTCCTGAAATTTCATTAGAAAATATTCCTCAAACAAGCTGGTTTGGAGGTAGATTAAATCCTGGTGATACTACTTCTGCTTCATTCAAAATTCAAAATCCAACGAACAATACTTTAACTGTGAAAATACTTCCTGAAAATCTAAAATTAATTGAGCAGATTCAACTGGTAAATTCTGCAAAAGTCCTCGGGGGTGTTCACGGTGCTGGACTAACAAATATGCTTTTTCTTGATAAAAATAAAGATGTTATCGAAATACGAGGTTCTGGAGATTATAAAAATAATTGTTTTTATTCGTTATCATCTGCTTTAGATTTGAATTATTATTATTTTCTAGCAAAAGTAGAAAATAACAATTATTATGGTTCAGATTATTTCGTAGATCCTCAGAGATTTAAATCCTTTCTAAAGTTACATTTTCCAGTAAAAAATAGAGACAAATAAATATGTCTTTAATAAGAAAATTTTTATTTAAAAATAAGAAGCATATTAATGGTTTGATTCATGTTGGAGCAAATGTAGGACAAGAGGTACCAATGTATTTTGAAATAACAAACTCAAATATTTATTTGTTTGAACCACTTGATAGTGCATTTGAAACTCTTAAAGATAAATATGGTAACTTACAAAATGTTAAATTGTATAATTTTGGACTAGGAAGTAAAAATCAAGAAATAAACATTAATGTAACACAATCTAACTTTGGTTCATCTTCTTCTGTTCTCAAACCAACCGGTCACAAAAAATATTTTCCAGAAATTAATTTTGAAACTGTTGAATCTATAAAGATAAAAAAATATACAGATGTGCCTGATATATATGCAAACTTTCTTTTAATTGATGTTCAAGGATATGAGCTTGAAGTGATTAAAGGATTTGAAGATAAATTGAAAAACTTTAAATTTATAATTACAGAAATCTCAAGCAAGTGATCAATAGCATAAAATCCATTCGACATATCAATCTTATTAGTGTCACTCGGTAAAGGGAATTTTTTGCCGGGAGCACAAGCTAGAGGTATATTG
>CALBOT010000018.1 GCA_937896695.1 uncultured Candidatus Nitrosopelagicus sp.
TTGTCTGTAATGGAATAGATCACATTTGATCCTACTCTCTCTTTCTCTATGAACTTGTATTCTACACAAAAATGTAGATAATTTAGAAATGATTTTTTCATTCTAATCTTTGATTTTGAATACAAGTCTGAAAATGTCATTGGATTTGAGTTAAGCTGATACAGTAATTTCAATAGTGATAATGTGCTGAAATCTTTTGTTTTTGCTCTCACTGCATCTAAGACTTGTTCATCTCGCTGAATTATGAATCCCTCGAAACGTTCTGCAACTTCTAATGGAACATATGTTAACCTTGCTCTCATACAGTATAGTACCGTACTTTACCATATTAAGGTTAAGTCATGGATTGTTGAGCTAATTGATCAGTTTTACTGAACTTGAGTAAATCATGACATCTATTTTCCTTGTTAGAATTGTGAATTATACGTAAGGAATGTGATTTAAACAAGATATCTTGGCATATTTGTTGTGGACGTACTTCATATTGGAAGTGTACTTGTAGGATTAATTCTTCTGTGTATTGGGGGTTATGCCATCGTTTCTGGTGGTGTTTCCCTTGCAAAAAAAATTCGAATTAGTAGTATGGTTATAGGCTTAACAGTTGTAGCTTATGGAACTTCTACTCCTGAATTAGCTGCTTCATTACTTGCTGCCTTTAATTCCCATACTGAGTTAATTTTAGGAAATATTGTTGGAAGCAATATCAGTAATGTTGGTATGGTAATTGGAATTTCTGCCATATTCACACCTATTCTAATTAGCAAAATCACTGTTAGTAGATGGATTCCAATAATGATTGGTGTATCATTATTAGTTATAGCAATGTCATATGATGGTGAAGTTTCCCAAGTTGATGGCGTCATACTGATTGCAGTATTAGTTGGATTTACAATTTACACTATCAAAACTGTCAAAAAACAAAAACTACAACAAAATGAAAATATAGAAAATGAAGAACTTGAAGGCGAATATTTCTTATCAAAATATAAAATTGAAACTTATCCTCAATCGATTGGTCTAATAATATCTGGAGTGATCTTGTTGTTTCTGGGTGGTCATCTCACAGTTGATGGTGCCGTAAATATTGCTAAAAGTTTGGGATTATCTCAATTGGTTATCGGAGTAGTAATTGTTGCAATTGGTACATCCCTTCCAGAATTAATCACATCTATTATTGCGATAGCAAAAAAACAGACCGATATTGGTGTAGGAAATATTGTTGGAAGTAACATATACAATATTTTATTGATATTAGGAGTATCTTCAGCTTTAGTTGGAATACCTGTTGTACCTGATGTCTTTTTGAATTATTACATAATGATTGCATTTAGCCTTGTTTTATTCATAGGATTTAGAAAATACATTCCAAGATTTGTAGGAGTAGGACTCACAATTGCATTTATTGCATACTTGATTAGTCTTTTACTTTAATTTTTTCTAGAATTTTGGTATTGATATTTCTTAATTTTAATTAATTCAAAATATGATCCAAACTTTTTTGCATCTCTGACACCATCTAATCCCTCAGAATCTGCAGGTTCTGTCTGGAATTCTTTAATTTTATTATATGTTGTATTTCGTTCTGCAGGAATTCTTCCTATACTTCTGATCAAATGTCGTATCTCTTTTGGTCTTAACAGTTGACCAAACTCTGCACCTGCTGCAGTTGAAATACTCTCATTGACTAGCGTTCCTCCAAAATCATTTGCGCCCCAATTGAGAAGTAACTGTGAGAATTTTGGTCCTTCTTTTACCCATGACATTTGAATATTATCAATTACATTGTTCAACATGATTCGTGAAATGGCATGAACAAGAAGTGCATCATTTGAATTTGCACCTTTTTTGATATTTTCATGAAGTTGGTGTTTGTACATTGGTGCTTCTGAAAACACAAAATTAAGTGGAACAAATTCTGTAAATCCTCCTGTTTCTTTTTGAATTTCTCTGATTGTATCTAAATGATTCACTCTGTGTTCATTTGTTTCTAAATGTCCAAACATCATTGTTGATGTAGATCTAATTCCCATTTTGTGTGCAGTTTTTATTACGTTTGTCCAGTCTTTTACTGAAATCCTTCCTGGAGAAATTTTGTCTCTGAGTTTCTGATTGAGTATCTCTGCTGCTGTTCCAGGAATTGTATCCACTCCTGCATCTTTTAACCTACTTAGATATTCTTTTGTTGAAACTTTAGATCTACTTGCACCATAAAGAATCTCTTCTGGCGAAAATCCATGTATGTGTATGTCTGGAATTTGAGTTTTAATTTCTCTACAAATATTTTCATATAATCCCGCATCCATGTTTGGTGGAAGTCCTGCTTGAACACAAACCTCCGTGGCTCCATATGTGTATGCTTCTTTTGCTCTTCTTGTAATTTCTTCAATAGGTAGAGTATAACCTTCTTCTTCTCTAAAGTCTCTACTAAATGCACAAAATCCACATTGTTTTATACATACATTTGTGAAATTGATATTTCTATTTACAACATATGTCACTGTATCGCCTACTTTTTCCTTACGCAAATGATCTGCAACTCTGCCTACAAGTTGAAAATCAATTCCTTCTGCGTCAAATAGAACCAATGCTTCTCTTGAAGTAATATCTTTTCCAGAAATTGCCTTATTGAGAATTGCAGCAATCACTGGATCTGCGTATTGTAAAATTCCATCTACATCTTTATTTTCTAAATTCATTTCCAATAACTCTCTTTTACATAATTTTTTTCATCAGCAATTAAAGATATTCTTTGTTTCAGGTCATTATTCACTAATGGAATAAATTCTGGATATACTGGAAATCTAGCCTTAAATGAAAAACCTAAATCGTTGCATTTCTTCTCAACATTTTGAATATTTGGCCATGAAAATTCTGGATTTACATAATCTGCTGTTATCGGAGAAATTCCTCCCCAATCATTAATCCCTGTTGTTAAGAATTCATGATAATTGTTAGGTGACAAATTTGGTGGAATCTGTATATTTGCATCTGGCATTAAAATTCTACATAATGCAACAATCGTTTTGAAATAATCTTCTTCTGGTGTACTATGATTGGACATCCTTGTTTGTGGTTTTGGATGGAAATTTTGTAAAATTATTTCTTGAATATTGCCATATTTTTTTTGAATCTGCTTAATATCTAAAATTGATTGAATACATTCATCAGTATTTTCTCCAATTCCTACTAAAATTCCAGTTGTCATTGGAATTTTTAATTCTCCTGCATTTTTCAAAACATTTAATCTCACTTTGGGTTCTTTGCTTGGTGCATATTCATGTGGTAATCCTTTTTCTCTCAATCTTGGACTAGAATTCTCAAGCATTATTCCCATACTTACATTACTTTTTTGAAGTTCTTTCATCTCATTTTTGGTGAGGTTTCCTGCATTAGTGTGAGGAAAAACACCTTCGTTAAGTACTGTCTCAGAACAATGAATCAAATATTCTGCTGTAGATGTAAAACCTTCATTCTTTAACCATTTTTTTGCTTCTGAATATTTTTGTTCAGGTTTTTCACCTGTAACAAATAACGCTTCAGTACAATTGTATTTCTTTGCAAGTTTTGATAATTCTTTAACTGTCTCTAAATCCATCATTGATAATTTTGCATCATTTGGTTCTGCCTTGTATGTGCAGTATGAACATGTATCTCTACACAAGTTAATTATATTGAAAAATACTTTTTTCGAAAAGCTGATTCTTTTACCTTTTTTCTTATTTCTTAAATGAGCTGCAGTTTCAAAAATGATTTCTTTTGGAACCTCTTTTACCAATTGAAGTATTTCTTCTTTGCTGATCTCTTTTGATTCATTAATTTTATGAATAATTTCAAAATCAAATTGTAATTCACTCATTGCTTAAAAATTCAGTATGGTCTATTTAATTTTGTAGAAATTTTATTGAGGTCTTTCCTCAAGGATCATAGTTAATTCTAAAATTTCTCCGTTTCTATTTACTGAAAGTATCATCTCATCCCCAACTGATTTCTCCCTTTGCAGGTGAACCAGTATGTCTGAAATCTTTCTCACAGTTTCTCCATCTATTGATATTATTATGTCTCCGTCTAGGGGAAATTCTCTGCCATCCATTTCTTTTGTTTCGGTAACACCTAACAACCCTGCTGCTTCTGCAGGACTTCCTTCGATTACTGATACCACCAAGAAACCTTTTGAACTGTTTAATTTTCTAACTTCTGCTAATTCTGGATCAACATCTGTTCCTGAAATTCCCATCCATGGGTGTTTGAATTCTCCATCTTCAATTAGAACTGGAACTACTTTTTTGACAGTATTTGATGGAACGGCAAACCCAATTCCTGAAAATTCTCCTGTTGCTGATTGTATTGCTGTATTAATTCCAACAACTTCTCCTTTCATGTTGATTAGAGGTCCTCCAGAATTTCCAGGATTTATTGCTGCATCTGTCTGTATGACATCTGGAATTGAATATCCTGTCTCTTGTGGTAACAATCGTCCCATCTGACTAACTATTCCCGATGTCATGGAACCGGACAATCCAAACGGATTTCCAATGGCTGCAATCTTTTCGCCAACTTTCAGTTCAGAAGAATCTCCTATTTTGATTGGTTGTAGGTATGTATTGGTTGGTTGGACTTTAACAACTGCAATATCTAAATCTCTGTCACTACCTACAACATTTCCAATGTATGATTCACCATCAAGAAATGTAATCATTACTTTTTCTGCATCCTGTACAACATGTTGATTAGTTATCACATATCCTTCATCAGAATAAACAAATCCTGAACCCATTCCTCCATCAGATTCTCCTCTCAGAACACTTACTTGTACAATGCTTTCCTCAGATTTTTCAAAAATATCAATTAGTGAATATTCGTAACTTCTTTCTACTCCTGTTACTTCTCCTACTGTTTCCCCATAATTTCCATTTGTAACAATCAATTCATTTGAATCATTATTTGTAATTGAATTGAATGATACAAAAACTGCAAATATTATTGCAGCCGTTGCAATTACTCCTCCAACAATAATTCCGTTATTTGCCATAATGAAAATGTGTTTGATTAAACTATAACCCTTACTGATTTTTGATATAAGATATCACACTTTCAGATAGTTTTGAGAAAATTCCTTGATTGAATATTTCCTTCCTCTCCATGATACTGCAGAAGATTTGTTTGCATGTAAGATACCTGAAAGAAAACCTAGTACCACAATGATTCCTCCAATAGGTGCGCCTATTGAGTTTGCTATGTTTAGGTTTAATCCCATTTTGGTTTCCATTATCGATGCTGAAAAAATTGTTACCGTTGAAATAATTGCAGAAATCAACAAAGTCGTGAACGATATATTTGATTCAAATGCAATAACTGAATATCCCAATAATGGAATCGGTATAAATAAAATGAATAGTACGGCGAAAAATACGCCTATTGCTGTTGAAGAACTCTGATGATATAGTGGTACCATTAAACGTTTTA
>CALBOT010000019.1 GCA_937896695.1 uncultured Candidatus Nitrosopelagicus sp.
CCATTGAGACAAATTAATAAAATACCAATTAATAATAATTTCATTTTCAATAATATTTACGTTTTTTACAAAGATTTATATTTATTAAATTCAATATTTTTATGAAAGAGCACAACGCTGATTATCTAACTAATGATTCTTTAAAATGGCATCCAAAAATTGGCATTCATGCTGCTAATGTTGCACCAGAATTTGGGGTTGCCGAAACATTAGCTTTAATTAAACTTCTAAAAAATGGGAAACAAATTCCTGAAGAAATACTATCTCCCACACTTGATTTCACTCAAAATTTCACTGATGTCTGTCATCATGGAAAAGAAGAAGAAGCACTATTTCCTGCACTTGAAAAAGCGGGCATGCCTACAAACATGGGACCTATTCATATGATGTTGATTGACCATAAAAGAACTAAAGAAATTGCTGAACACATTAACTTGGCATCGAAAAAATATCTTGAAAATGGTGATTCTGCTTATCTAATAGAGACTTTGGAGCTTTATGTACAGCATGTTACTGAACACCTATGGAAAGAGAATAACCGTTTATTCATGATGGCCGATGCTAGACTAAATCATGCTGCAAATGAAATTGATAAAAACATGGATAGTATAGAAGAGAAAAAACTTTCTGAACTAGGAAAAACTCGTTCACACTATGAATCTCTTGCAGATGAATTAGAAAAAAATGTGTCTGAAATTAATTAGAAAATTCAACAATCATATCAATTTCCACTGTGGAATTTAATGGAAGACTTGCTACTCCTACTGCAATTCTAGAATGTTTTGCCATGTCTCCAAAAATTTCAACCAGTAAATCTGATGCAGCATTGATTACTTTTGGTTGTTCAGTAAATTCTGGATTGGAATTAACAAATCCTGATATTCTTACAAATTTTGAAATTTTATCTAATGAACCAAGATTTGCTTTTAATTGTGCAAGACCATTAATTATGCAAACTTTTGCCGCATCTCTTGCCGTATCTAAAGATTGTTCATTTGGAACCTTCCCTTCAAACACAACTTTTCCTTCTTTCATTGGAATTTGCCCTGACACAAATGCAAGATTTCCTGTAGTGACAACTGGTATGTAGGATCCTGCTGGACTAGGAGGTGTTGGCAACTCGATAGATAATTCTCTTAATTTATCTTCAATCATAATTTTTCCTAAAAATTTCCATATTTAGTCTTATGTTGATTTTTTATAGGCATCAATGGCAATTTCGGTTGAATTAATTTCACTAAAATTTCGATACCAGTTTACTCTGGGTAATACCTAGTCAAATACAGACAGAATTCATTAGTGAATTAAGATGAGTATGGCCCCACAAGAATTAGAAAAAAGTGCTAGCAAATATGCTGAGGCTGCTATAAGAGCTGATTCCCAAGGTGCAGCTGGAATGGCTATAACTGACTATCAGAATGCATCTGAAATTTTATTACAATTAATGAGACTATATCCTACTAGCAATTTAAACAAGATTTATCAGCAAAGTTATCAAAAATATCAAGAACGCATCAAGGCATTACGTGAAGCCCGTGGAGGCGATATTGAACCTGTAGTAGATCCTAATGCTTCTCCTGAAGAACAAAAAAAGGCCTTAGCTAAAGCACAACCTCACAAAGACTCTGAAAATGATCTTGAAGATTTGGTCATGAAAGAAAAGCCTGATGTAAAATGGTCTGAGGTAATTGGATTGGATGATGCAAAAGGTGCATTACGTGAATCCATTGTTTATCCTAGCAAAAGACCTGATTTATTCCCGTTAGGTTGGCCACGTGGAATGTTATTGTATGGTCCTCCTGGAACCGGAAAAACAATGCTTGCTGCAGCCACTGCAAATGAATTGGATGGTTATTTCATTAATGTTGATGCTGCATCTATGATGAGCAAATGGTTAGGTGAAGCTGAAAAAAACGTATCAAAATTATTTTCAATGGCTAGGAAATATAATGAACGTGAAGGAAAACCTGTGATATTGTTTATTGATGAAGTTGACTCTTTACTAGGTGATCGTAATAGTGAAGTCGGTGGAGAAATTCGAGCAAAAAACCAATTCCTCTCTGAATTAGATGGTGTGAATGGAAAAGGTAAAGAAACTATGATGTATGTAATTGGTGCTACAAACAAACCATGGAGTCTTGATGAACCATTTTTGAGAAGATTCCAAAAAAGAATCTATGTTTCACTTCCTGCACAAGAAGCACGTTACAAACTATTTGAACAATATACTAATCCTTTGAAAACATCTTCGAGATTCAATTTATCAAGTCTTGCAAAACAATTTGATGGATATAGTGCAAGTGATATCAAAGATGTTTGTCAAGGTGCACAATTACTTGTTGTAAATGAGTTATTTAGATCTCCAAATTATCATGAACCTGTTGATGGTGAAACTCCCCAGGATCCTCGTGAACTAACCATGGCCGATTTCAAAGATATCAAAGCAAAAAGAAAACCAAGTGTCTCCACAGAAAACATACGTGCATATCATAAGTGGAGTGAATCTTTCGGTGCACTCTGATCGATTTTAACACCGATCAGCTAAAGAAGCTTTTAAATCCCGTTTCAAAGAAACTTGTAGAGGGTCACAATAACTACAAAGAAATCCGAACATGCAAACAAGTTTGGGAAGCTGATCCTTTCTGACGGTACTGTTTTTGACGGAATGGGTTTTGGTTATTCAACTACTGTTTTTGGTGAAATTGTCTTTAATACGGGAATGGTAGGATATACTGAAGCCTTGACTGATCCCTCTTACAATGGTCAGATTCTTACACTCACATATCCTTTGGTTGGAAATTATGGTATTCCTGACTTAGAGGCAGTGGATAAAGATGGAATCTCTAAGTTTTTTGAATCTGACACAATGCAGATTCGAGGATTAGTAGTTCACGAATTGTCTCAAACCGCAAGTCATTGGAATCTCAAAATGACCTTGGATGAATGGATGTATGATGAAAAAGTTCCAGGAATTTCTGGAATTGATACTCGTGCAATTACTAAAAAATTAACTACTAGTGGAGTTATGATGGCTGCTCTAGTTGTTTCTGATGAAGAAATTGATGTTGAAAAAATCAAACAAGAACTTGCAAATATCACTACATACAATTCTGAAAAATTTATGGATATTGTATCTACAAAAGAAGAAAAAATTTATGGTGATGAAAATAATTCCGTGGTAGTTATTGATACTGGAGCAAAAAATGCAATTGTTAGAAATGTACGAGAATTAGGTTACAAAGCAATTGTTGTTCCATGGAATACTCCGTTTGATAAAGTAATGTCACACAAACCCAAAGGTGTTGTTTTGAGTAGTGGTCCTGGTGATCCTCAAAATTGTCCTGACACTATTGACACTGCCAAAAAATTAATTGAAAACAATGTTCCTACATTAGGTATTTGTTTGGGTGCACAAATTATTGGTATTGCGGGTAATACTGAGACTTACAAACTAAAGTATGGTCATCGTGGACAAAACAAACCTTGTGTTAATTTAGAAACAAATCAAGTTTATGTAACAAGTCAGAATCATGGATATGGCATCAAACCTGAATCATTAGAAAAATCTGATTTCAAATTATGGTTTGCAAATGCTGATGATGATACTGTTGAAGGCATAAAGCATAAAACAAAAAACTGTATTGCTGTACAGTTTCATCCTGAAGCTGCTCCTGGTCCTTTTGATTGTAAATATGTATTTGACGAATTAAAAAAATTAATGGAGAAATAAAATATGCCAAAAAACGAATCATTAAAGAAAATCTTAGTACTTGGAAGTGGTGCAATTAAAATTGGTGAAGCAGGGGAATTTGATTATTCTGGAAGTCAGTGTTTAAAGGCAATCCATGAAGATGGCATCAAAAGTGTTCTGATAAATCCCAATATTGCTACCATTCAAACTGATACAAGATTTGCAGACCAAGTTTACCTTTTACCTGTAACTCCAAAATATGTTGAATCCATTGTTGAAAAAGAAAGACCTGATGGTATAATGTTGGCATATGGTGGACAAACTGCATTAAATTGTGGTGTGAAATTAGAGGAAGCAGGAATTCTTCAAAAATATGATGTTAAAGTTCTTGGAACTCAAGTAAATGGAATTAAAAAC
>CALBOT010000020.1 GCA_937896695.1 uncultured Candidatus Nitrosopelagicus sp.
CTAAAGTTTGACTGTGGAAAATTGTAAGTTATTTTACTTTACAGGTTTGAATGACGAAATTAGTGAAGAAGCCTTCTCAATTGCCTTTTTGATATCAGATTCTTTTGCTTTTGCATCAAATGGCAATTTAACAAGTACGCCACCGTCCAATATTTTTGAGATCTTATTGCAATCAGAGATCGTTTCGGTTTTGGCAGTTGATTTATCTAATTCACCAGGGTTTAATTCTAATCCCTGAGAATAAGTATCGCCTTCTAAAACATCCATAATAGAGTTTTTACCATATTTTTCACTGTCAAGTGTAACAAATCTTGTTAGATCATCACTATCCACCATAGAAATGGACACATCAATTCCCATTTCTTGACCTTTTTTGTGGGCAATGTCTACTGCAGTTTCCAAAACTTTGTTTAAGATTTCTTTTCCTTCTTTGTCATCTTTATGTCCAAGTATTTTATGTACAGATTCTTTTACTCCAACAAAGTTTAGGATTATAGATGAGTTATTTTTTTGCATGAATTGAGTTTTTTCAGCTAGTATTGGATTAACACCACGTCGTATTAGATCAGATACATCTTTTTTACGAGTTGCCATTGCAGCGATCGCAGGTTTCATCAACAAAACAAGTCTAGCTCTAAAGTAAGTTTCATCTTTGCTTGATTCAAGAGCCAAACGCGGAAGGTTGATAGTTAATGATCCAAGTTTAATTGATGGTTCAGAAGTTTTGGTAGAGTTTTTGATTGCATTTGTTGAACATGCGCCTTTTGAAAATGTAACATTACCTCCAATAGATACAGTTTGTGCAAGAATTTCAGAATGATCTGCAACTTTACCTTTTTCATAATCAATAACTAAACCAATTTTTGGAGAAGGTGTTGATTTAACAAAAGTATTGTAAGCAGAAATAATTGCATTGATTAATTTTTTATCAGCTGAAAGTGGTAGTCTAAAGGATAACACTGTTGGAGATTTATCTAAACTTGTAGCAGTAGACGACATTGTGAAAACATCTACTAACATTTTTCCAATATCATCAGTATTTTTTGAGAATTTTCCAAGTACTGCAGATAAATCATCAATTACTATCTCGTGTGATGATTCTTTTGATACCAAATTAAATATCATTGGTAATAATTTTCCTAGATCATCAAGTGTCTTTGCTACAGGAATTCGTGTAACATTAGGACATTTTCCTTTTAGTTCAATTCCATCTTCTATTAGCTCTTTAAGATTCAGAAATATTGTATCAGGAATTAGTGACCATAAACCCAAGTTGGAGATATGTAATTCTCCAGATAAATGAGAATCTGCTATATCTTTTGGCAGTGTGTTTGTGAGTAAATATTCAGCCAGAGTGTTTTTTCCACTAGAAAATAAGATATCTTCAACACCATTTCGTATATTTTCAACATTTGTGAACATTTCTTGAACTTCAAATACAGGCATTCCAAGTCTTGCAAGTTTATTTCGATATTCTTCATGGCCATGCTCTAATAGAACATTATTTACCATTTCACGAATTAATGAGCCAGTGAGATATGTTGTTTGAAATTTATAGATTCTATTTTCTACCTCTTCTGTAATTTTTTGTGATAATTCAAGTGGAAGACTTCCTTCTCTAACTAGAGATTGAATTATTTTATCAGAGTTGAATTCTTCTATGGAATCATGTGATGTACGAACATACATTTTTCCACTTTCAATGATCGAGCGTTCTTCAATTTGTCTTGCCAGACTGAGAACCAATTTTCCAAGATTTGTAATAGTATAACGTCTTTCAGATTTATTTAATGCAACAAGTGATTGTCTGAGAAGTTTTCTGAGGTGATACGCAAATTTTCCACTTTCTTTTTTTGATTTAAAACCAGCTAGAGATTTTAGCTCAGAATATGTCAAAGGACCTTTGGAGTTTAAAATTCTCAAAATATCTATTCTGTTTGGGCTAGCCATAACAGAGAAGATCATTCTAACACGTTTTGATGTAGATTGTAAACGACCGTCACCTTTAGAATCATCATCCATGTCAAGATCTAGATCGTCGTCATCGTCTACGCCGACATCAACATCCATATCTAATTCTTCTTCAAAATCTTCTTCCTGCTTCCCCATTGAATTAATAAATAAAAATTAGGTATTAAGGCTTGTTGTCACTGGTACATACAACAAAAAATATTATTTTTCTTGGACATCTAAAGAAAATTCTGATGTTGACAAGGTTTGATTACATGACGGACACTTGTTGTTATAGTGTTTTAGAACATCTTTAACAGACTTCAGCATTTTCATGGTAGAAATTTTTTCTCCACACTTTCCACAAACGACTTCTACTGACATGATAGATCTATTTTTTCAGATCAATTAAAAATTAAGAAAATTTTTTTTAATAAATTCAATAAAATTGATTTACAGTTTTTCTAAGACGATTCCACGTTCGTCAAATCCTGTAATTTTTAGTGGCGTTCCAATTGGAAGATCTGCAGGAGTTGCAATTTTTGGTAGAAAACCAGATACTCTAATGTCAGAATCATCTATTTCCATAACAGCCCAAGCATAAGGTGCTAAATCCTCAAATCCTTCAGGAGGAACTGTCATTATTGTATAAGTTGCAACTTTTCCAGAACCTTTGATAATGGAATCTTCAAATTCTTTACTTCCACATTTTTTACAAAAGTAAACAGTTGCAAGATGTAATGCACCACATTTTGTACATTTTCTAGCTAAGATATTTCCAGACTTTGCTGCTTCTATAAATTCAGGTTTTGCAGACAATTTACACACTTTGGAATACATGAACTGCACAACTTGCACCTGTTGCGCCAAAGTTTTGTGTCAGTCCAATTTTTGCGTCATTAACGGTTCTTTCTCCAGATTTTCCTGTTAATTGTTCAAAGACTTCAACAACTTGACCAACACCTGTTGCACCAATTGGATGTCCTTTTGATTTTAAACCGCCTGATGGATTAATAGGAATTGAACCGTTTAGTTTTGTTTCGCCATTACGTGCAGCTGTTGCGCCAGTACCTTTCTCAAAGAAACCTAAATCTTCACTATCAACTACTTCTGCAACAGTAAAGCAATCATGAACTTCAGCAAAGTCAACATCTTTTGCAGTAATACCTGCCATTTTGTATGCAGCTTCTGCTGCAATTCGAGTACTAGGTATTGTAGTTAATTTTTCACGTCCTTGTAATGCAGCAGGTGATCCACCTCTGCCAGAACCAATTACTTTAACATAATCTTTTGAATGTTCTTTTGCAAACTTTTCATTACATAAAATAACAGAACTTGCTCCGTCTGAAAATGGACAGCAGTCATATAATTTCAAAGGACTTGCAACTACTGCAGAATCCATAACATCATCAATACTAATTTTTTTTCTCAAGTGTGCTTTTGGATTTAATACACCATTCTCATGGTTCTTTACTGCTACACTTGCAAGATCTTCTTCTGTTGCATCAAACTCATGTAGATATGCACGTGCCATTGATGCAAATAATCCTGGGAATGAAGCACCTGCTTGACCTTCATAAAAGAAATCAGAACAATAAGAAAAGTAAGTTGTTGTCCAATCAGTACCAGTGTGTGTAACTTTTTCTGTACCTGTAACTAATACTGCATCATAAAATCCTGCAGCAACATTAGCAAATGCTTCTCTAAATGAAACAGAACCAGAACCACATGCAGATTCGATAGAAAGTGATGGACATTCAGAAATTCCCAGATTACTCATAACTACAGGACCCAAGTGAACTTGTTTGTCTGCTACACCAAATACATTTGAAATGTAACCTGCTTGGATTTCTTTAGGTTCAATACCTGCACTTTCAATTGCGCCTACTGATGCTTGTAAAGTAATATCAGAGATACTATCATCGAGTTTACCGTACTTTGTACTTCCTCCACCTAAAACACAAACACTTTCTCTTTCCACGAAAATTTGCTGACCTAGTCCCTATAAAAATTGATCAAGTAATTTCATAAACTTGAATCAGTTATAATCAATATGAAAAAAAAGATCCAAATCTCAGTTGTAAAATCAGAAAAACGAAATGTGACAAAGTCTACTAAAAAAATTATAGATAATTTTAAGATAGAAATTGAACAATATTATGATGAAAATGGGTTCGTTTCATTTTCTACAAAGAGTAAAAAATACACAATTTTAGGAACAAATTC
>CALBOT010000021.1 GCA_937896695.1 uncultured Candidatus Nitrosopelagicus sp.
TCGACGTCCCGCCCGCCCCAGACAGCATCTCCTCGCTTTATCTCATGTACACGAGCGGCTCAACGGGCAGGCCCAAGGGTGCCATGATTACCCATAACAATTTGGTTTCAAATGCTGAGATGCTCACTCAGGCGTGGGCTTACAGCGCTAATGATACGCTTTTGCACGCTCTACCATTGTTCCATGTACACGGTCTATTCGTAGCACTAAATCTGGCTCTCATAAATGGCGGACCTATTATAATGTTGCCGAAATTTGATTTGGACGGTGTTCTCTCAGTTATGCGGAACACGACTGTCATGATGGGTGTTCCTACTTACTATACTAGACTTATTTCAAACCCAAATCTCAATAAAGACATAGTAGGTAATATCAGAGTCTTTGTGTCGGGATCGGCACCTTTATTGGAAGATACTTTTAATAAGTTTCATTCAAAGACAGGTCACTTTATTTTAGAAAGGTACGGTATGACAGAGACTAACATCATTTGTTCTAATCCAATTAAAGGAAAGCGTAAAGCAGGAACGGTTGGCCTTCCTCTGACAGATCAGATAGTAAGAGTCGTCGACAATAACTCGATAAATCTTGATGAAGGAGAAATAGGTAATATCCAAGTAAGAGGGCCAAACGTATTCAATGGATATTGGAATTTACCTGATAAAACTAAAGAGGACTTTAGTATTGATAACTTTTTCAATACAGGTGACAAGGGTTTTATTGATAAAGATGGCTACCTAACTATAGTTGGTAGGTCAAAAGATATGATCATATCTGGAATCATCAATGGAAAATCAAAATTTTTAGAAACAACTTCTACAAAACACAAAACAAAACCAATTACTGTAAGATTTGTCAAAGAATTTGATGAAATAATTGGTGTTGATTTAGAAAAATATGGACCATTCAAATCTGAAGATATAGCAACAATTCCTAATGAAAATGCACAAGCTTTAATTTCAAATGGAATTGCACTAAAAGTTAGAATAGAAGAATAACATGTCTCATCCAGGTTCAGTTGATATAATTGATTTTTTAGCTTTTACAATTTATCCCTTCATAGCTCTTGGTATTATTGAACTAATCAGTAGAGGAATTAAACTTCAATCCTGGAAAAAATTATCTATACAAGGAATTGCAATGATAATTTTATCTATAATTTATGTAGCATTTCCTGCAATGCTTGTTACACGAGAAGGTAATGCACATGTTGAACCATTATGGATGTCAATTGTGGTAATGCTTGCGTTAGCTGTTACATTATTTTTTCAAGCAAGACGTTCAAAACTTGATCCTACTAAAGCAGAATACTAATTTAACGAAATTTTCCAAAAAATCTTTTAAATTTGCTAGAACCCGGTCCTCCATCTCTAATTACTTTTTTTTGCCCAAACTTTTTTGCTCTAATCACAGTTAATTTCACACACCGATGATCCTCTGGAAGTCTATGTTCATCACAAAATGGATCTTTACAATATGTGCATTCAAATGGAATATCTACCATATCTCCACAATATGCACATCTTTCTGGTTTCATAATGTAAAATAGATTTTTTCTCTAATAAATTTACAACATTTTCTCTAATGCTGTAAAAGTTCTAATGACGCATACACGATATTTTTCAAATTTTTTATTAGTACTTTTACTTGCAACTCCGAGATAATTTAGCTCTCTAATGTAATTTCCAATACGTTGTTCATTTGGTGCAAGTTTGTGAGCATATCTATTTCTAATTCTTGACATTAATTCTACGTTTTTCTTTAGATTTCCTTTAATCATACCTGATTCTGTAAGAATATCCATTTTGAGATTTAATGTAAACAATGTACTGTCAATTGATTTTGAAGGAATGTTAAATTTTTCCTCCAAAATTCTATCAATTGTATTTTCAATGTACATATGACCTACTAAGAATAGATCTCTCTCGTTTGTCGTCTCCAAAATTTTTCTAAGTTTTACAGATGAGGATTTTTTCTCCATAATCATTCAAAATTGATATATGATTCAAGTGTTGCTTGATTGAATACCATTACTGAAAGATCTGAGAATTCTTTTCCCTCTAACTGTTCAACTGTTCCCTCAAAACTAGTCTCATTTTCTGTAGTTATTGATTCGTAGACGTGTACTTTCATTTTTGAAGTGTCAAAACCATTTTGTTTCAGGTATTTTGCAATTTCAGATTGCATAAAGTGTTTTTCTGGAACTTTTGGCCATGGTCTTGGTACTAGTATTACACTAAATCCATCAATTAGTGCTTTTTGTAATTCTAATTTTTTCTCTTCAATTGATGTTGAAATATGCATAGTGATTACTTTGGATTTATCAGTTGGAACTTTTGCACGTGATGCAGCAACTTGTGTTGAACTAATTCCTGGAATTATTTCAACTTCATCATAAATTTCAATTAATCTATCTACGACTTCGGATTCTGAAAAATTGACATCGCCCGTAAATGGAACCAATATTGTGTGATTATCTTCTCTTGCAATTTCTTGATATGCCTCTTCTTGATTTTGCATTGTCACTTCAAGTATTTTTTTATCTTTAACATATTCTTCAATTGTTTTTATTGTATATCCGTAACCAATAACAACATCACATTGTGATATGGCATTTTTTACAATATCTGTAACATATTTTGGCGAACCTGGACCTACACCTACTGCAAAAACTTTGTTCATTTTATTTTGTTACTCGTTGTCTTGATTTGATGAACTCTATACATGGTTTCCAGTCAACATTGAGATATTTTGTAGGATCTTTGATTGGATATTTCACCCAGTCTTGAACAATGGAAAAATCATATTTTTTCT
>CALBOT010000022.1 GCA_937896695.1 uncultured Candidatus Nitrosopelagicus sp.
ATGGATAAATCCATTTTTTACATCTGGACATTGGGTACCAGAGATGATTGAGATCTCAGGAGGAGAAAATATGATTACAAAGAAGGGAGAACATTCAAGGAAAATGGAAATTGAAGAAATTGAAAAAGAGAATCCAGATATTTTGATTTTAATGCCATGTGGTTTTGATGTTCAAAGAACATTTTCAGAATATGAAAAATATTTAAAAAATGATCAAAGATGGAATAAATTAAAAGCAGTTAAAGAGAAGAAGGTGTTTGCAGTTAATGCAAATTCATTTTTTAGTAAACCAAGTATCAGAGTAGTGACAGGAATAGAAATCTTAGCAAAGATTTTGCATCCAGAAAATTTTACAGAATTAGAGGTACCAAATAATTCATTTTTAAAAATATAGAGAATTTCTATTATTGATCATCTGTCTCATCCAATTCATCAGCATTATAATCTCGTTTTGCTGGACGAGTTGGAACAAAGAATCGTGACATATTAGGGAATGGCAATTTTTAAAGTAATTTTAGTGGGTTGTAAAAAATTGTCTTTTTGCATTAACAAAATTGAACCAGTCAGAATTTTACTTTACACTCGCGTGAAAGTGATTTGATTGTTACAAAAATTACCAGGATGAGAATTCCAATTGAAATTAGTCGAATTGGAATTTCATAAACTGTAAGAAATGAACTGGCAATACTTCCAGCTGTTCCAAATGTGGCAATAACTGAAAATGCTATAGGTCCACATGAACATGCACCTGCAGATGCACCAATAACAGTTCCAATAATACTAGAACCTATTTTTTTAGTTTGTTTGATTAGTTTAACACGATAGATGTTTAGTGAAACAGCAAAGGACGAAAATATAGAGAGGGTTACAATTAATGAAAAACTTAACGTAGTTTCAGGATATATTGAAAATACAAGAAAGGGTTCAAAAAATAAAAATTCTGAAATTGTAATTAAAGGTATAAAAAGTATGAAAAAAATTCCAATTGAAATTAAAATGTACGATGGATTTGAGTAAACGATTCCAAAAGTATTGTTCATTTAGAGTAGTGAATCAATTATTTTTTCAAACGTAGAGTATGGATGTGCTCCAATAATTTTTTGACTTTCTCCAGATGTATTGACTATTACAAATGTTGGTGTACTATTTGCACCAAATTGTTTTTTTGACATTTGCATGTTGGAATTAACTTGAGCCCTATGATCATCAGTTCTCATACATTTATCAAATTGTTCAATATCAAGACCTAAGTTAAATGCAAAAGCTTGTAATCGGTTAGCGCTAGCCCAACCATCGTCAATTTCTTCTTGATATGTGAAAAGCATTGAATGGTATTCCCAGTATTTTCCTTGATCACCAGCACAATAAGTTGCTTCAGATGCAGGAGTGGAATCACTACCTAAGAATGGCATGTCAACAAAAACAAGATTTGCTTTTCCCGTTTCAATATAATTTTCAATTATAAGCGGACGTGTTTCTTCAAACCATAGCTTACACATGTGACATTGATAATCTCCAACTTCAACAATTGTTACAGTTGCAGTTTTAGAGCCTAGCACAGGTGCATGTTTTAGTTCAACAGCTTGAGATTCATCTGCAGTATTTGGAGAAGGGTTTCTAGCAGTTTCAAAATCAGACATGTATGATGTTGCAAAAACTGCAACTAGTGTAACTAATACTATAGCTGCACCAGCAACTCCAAGTTTCTTTGCATCGACCATTAATTTGTAGAGAGAAATTTAACTAAAAAACCTTGCATTGTCTCCAAGATTGTATTATTTACGCCTGAATAAACTCATGATTTTTTGAGCAACGGAATCAATAGGGCATGAACTGCATGAGACATCTGAATTTTCAGCATCGATTTGACTATCCATGTCATTTTTCTTTTTTTCATCCATAGAATGTTTAACCAAAAATAGGTTATAAACAATTTGACAGTATGTTACAACTACACGATTCACCATAGGAATCAATTAATTCTAAGCATGGGTTTATTAGACGACCGAATCGAGTGTGAATAGAAAATAATGACGGATTAGGTTCGCTTTCTCTGTCATTGCTTTAGACAGAAAAAAAATGAACACATTCGAAGAACTAGAAATAAATGAAGATATATTGAGATCCGTCAAAGAGCTCGGTTTTACCACACCTTTTCCAATTCAAGAACAAGCAATACCTGTTCTTTTACGAGGAAATGATGTGATTGGTCAAGCACATACAGGAACAGGAAAAACAGCTACATTTGGAATACCAATGTTGCAAAATATTATCAAAGGAGGAGGCATTCAGGGATTAATCATTGCACCTACAAGAGAATTGGCAATACAAATTTCAGATGAATTAAAAAAAATAGGCAAATATACGAAACTTAAATCAGTAACAGTTTATGGAGGACAAGGAATTGGCGTCCAATTAGATGCATTAAGAAGAAAACCAGAGATAGTTGTTGCAACACCTGGAAGATTAATTGATCATTTGAATCAAGGATCTATACGAACAGACGATATCAAACATGTAGTACTAGATGAAGCAGATGTCATGCTAGACATGGGATTTATTGAAGATATAGAATATGTATTAGAAAAAGTTCCTGCAAATAGAGTAACATCAATGTTTTCAGCAACAATGCCACCTGAAATTCTTCGACTTTCAGACAAATATCTTAACAATCCAGAAAATATTCTAATCGACTCAGATGATTTAAGCGGAGAAGGAATTGATCAATCATTTTTGGTCATTAAAGATAGAGATAAGCACAGATATCTAACAGATTTCATTAAAGAAAATAGAGGACAAGTTATAGTTTTTTGTTCAACAAAAATTCGAACAAGAAATGTTTCAAGAGATTTACAAAAGGCCAGATTCAAAGTAGTTGCAATTGAAGGAGACATGTCACAAAATAAACGTGAATATTCTATGATGAAATTTAGAAAAAATCAGGCAGACATACTAGTTGCAACAGATGTTGCAGCAAGAGGAATTGATGTTCCTAAAGTAGGATTAGTAGTAAATTACGACGTTCCAAATCAAGATATGGTCTATTTTCATAGAATTGGGCGTACAGCTAGAGCAGGAACTAAAGGAAGAGCAATCACATTAGTGTCATATTCATCAATTGCAGATTGGAAGATAATCAAGAAACAAATCAAATCAGATTTAACAGATTTGAATAAGAAGATGGGAATAGAAGTAAACATTCCAGATCCATTAAAACGAGATGTTGGAAGACGTATTGCACAACCAATGCGGTCAGGATATGGACGTAGACCAAGTTATGGTGGTAGAAGTAGACCAAGTTATGGTGGTAGAAGTAGACCAAGTTATGGTGGTAGAAGTAGAGACGGTCCAGCTAGAGATCAATACAAAAGACGTAGTACAAGAGCATCATACAGTCGACAAAGTAGAGATAACAAAAGAAAGTGGTAATTTAACACTTAAAGACAAGGATTAGTTAGAAAGTGTAAGAAAAAATGCATAAAGGATTTGTTTTGTTAAATTGTGATTTAGGTGCTGAAGAGTATATCTTAGAAGAATTACAACAAGTAAGCGAAATAAAAAATGCATACGTTACATTTGGTGCCTATGATATAGTGGCAGAAATTGATGCAGAAACACAAGAAGAATTTGAAAAAACAGTATCATTGAGAATCAGGCAATTATCCAGAGTTGTTAGTACAATGACTCTAAATGTCATAAAAGGCGAATGACACTTATACGAAAAAAAAAGTGAAACTGTGTTGCAACAAATCGAATATTCAGGAACCGTATGGGCACTAAGTCACAACGACCCAGAACCATTAATCGAACATAGTATTAAAAAATTAGAGGAACATGGAATAAAAAAAGAAGATATCAAAGTAGTTGATGCGCCAGATAATCCAGAAGTTGGTCAGGTTGTTGTAGAAATATGGCCACACGAATTGGTTGTTGCAAGAATTCGAACAGTTAGAGGAGAGTCTTTCATTAGCGGAACAGAACTCAACATAGAATTAAAATCAGATGAATCTGGAAAGTATATCGACTAGAAATTGAAAAAACGAAAAACAAAAAAATCTAAAAGTAATTTCCCAATCATTATAATCGGCGCAATAATTATAGGAATAATTGTTTTCTACTTCTACTCGGCAGATCAGGCAAAAATTCGTGGATTTGCCTTTGGCAATGAAATTCAAGCACTTCAAGAAGAAATTCAAGAAGAACAAGGAAAATTTATTTCAAGTATAGCAAAATGGAATGAAAAAACAATTTCAGACGATAAGATGATAGAAATTGGAGAAAAACATCTCGAAACATTTAACGAATTATTGAACAAATATGATGAATTGCAACCACCAGATGCATTTGCAAAATCTGTAAAATTATTGAAATTATCTCTAGAATATCAAATTGAATCACATGAACACAGATTAGGATGGGTAAAAAATGGAGATGAATCAGAATTAATTAGATCTCAAGAATTAACTCAATTATCATTCGAGGCAGAACAAGCAGGATTAAAATCATTCAATGATGCAAAAGCAGGAATTGAACAGTAAATCTTTAAGACTTTAACACAATAGTCATGTTATGAAAAAAATGATGTTTTTGATTCCATTATTACTTTTGGTACAACCAGCTTTTGGAGAAATAATTGTTGAAAATGATCAAACCTACATAGGAAATGATGGCATGATGCACATAGTTGGCGAAATTAAAAATGATTCAAAGTCTCCGGTAAATAAAATAAAAATCACAGCCATACTTACCGATGAAAATGGAATAGTTATAGATGAAATTAACGGAAAGATAATGTCTAATATTTTAATGCCAGGAATGAAAGGAAGTTTTGATATTATTACAAATGAAAGAAACATCCATGAATCTTTTGATTATGATTTAGGTTTTGAATACAAACTTGCAGCCCCAAAGAATCAAGTGATTGAAGTTGTTTCATCAGAAATGAAGAGAGACCAATTAAATAATTTGATAATTTCAGGAACTATTGAAAATAATGGAGAAATCACTGCCAATATGATCAACATTGTTGCAACATTGTACGACAGAGATGGTAAAGTGTTAACGGTTTCAAAAGTTCAAACACAACCAGATTTTTTGAGAGCTGGTGAAGAAAGTCATTTCGTAGTTCCAATTTATGAGAAGAATCAATCAATGGATGTAGTAGATTACAGCATAATTGCAGAATCAGATGAATATGCAGCCGTTCCAGAATTCCCATTAGGCACAGGTGCATTGCTAATAGTTTCAGTATCATCATATGTCATTTTTTCAAGAAATCCTGAAAAAATTACAAATGCATTAGACAGATGTTCAAAGATTCTAGTTCGATAATAATTCTTATACACACATACAAGAAAGAAAATTAAATGACAATTTCTGATGAAAATAAAAAATTTTTAGAAGATTTGTTACAATACTATATTGATCAGGCAGATTCCTATAATCAATTTGCAAACGAATACAATGAATTTTCAAATTCCAAGAGAGAAATTGCGTTTGGAGTTATAATAGGTACGGTATATT
>CALBOT010000023.1 GCA_937896695.1 uncultured Candidatus Nitrosopelagicus sp.
ACAATTAGAAGCTAAGTTCCCAGCATACTTTGTACAAGCTGTCGTCTATGAACTGGCTGGACACTTTGCATTAGCACTAGCAAGAAATGATAGTATGTCTAACAATATGTTTGAGAAAGCAAGGTTCTTTATGCAGAAAGCAAGAACACTTGATAGCCAACAGCAGACAACTCTTAGACTTTCTACTAATCGTTTTGTTACATCAAGAAGGACAACTGGTACACTATCGAGTAATGTCTAATGGCTCGTATTCGTGTACCTCTCAATAACTTTGAAAGAGGTGAAGTTTCACCATCAATGACATCAAGAACTGATTTGAATGTTTATGTTCAATCAGCAGAGAAGTGTAGAAACTTTTTTCTTATGGCAGAGGGTGGAGTTAAACGTAGACCAGGCACAGAGTTTATTCATAAGTTTACTACCATCACAGTAGACAATTCAAAAAGATTACAAGTAAAGATAGAACCATTTTTATTTTCTGACGACGAAAGATATATTGTAGCATTTAGTGCTGGTAGATGTGATTTCTTTCGTATAGTTGCATCAACTGGTGCAATATCTCATATCCAAGCATTAACAGCAGATACAGATAGTACAGCATTGCCATGGACTGTCGATACAATAGAACATCAAACTATAGCACAGTCTGCTGATAATATGTTTGTTGCTCATAGTTCTCATATACAAATGAGAATAGTAAGAACTGGACTTACAACATTCGAGGTAAGAAAGTTTGCATTTGATGAAACAACAGCTAATGATGAAAGATTCCAACCATATTTTGCATTTCAAGAAAGTGGTGTAACTCTTACTCCAAGTGGTACAAGTGGTAGTATTACATTAACAACTTCTGCAAACTATTTTGAAAGTGGTCATGTAGGAACAATTATAAGATACAAAGGTAATGAATGTCTTGTAAGTGGTTTTACAAGTGCAACTCAAGTAAGTGCAACTGTTCGTAAAACATTATCAGGAACATCAGCAGACACAGATTTTGATGAACAATCATATTCTACACTCAGAGGTTTTCCAAGTGCTGTTACATTCCATGAAGATAGACTTTGGTTTGCTGGTACAACAAGTCAACCTGATGGAATATGGTCGTCGAAAACTTCAGAGTTTTTTAACTTTGATGTTGGTACAGCACAATCAAATGAGAGCATACAGTTTGCAATAAGTGCTGGTGAGTTTAACTCTATCAAACATTTAACAAGTTCACGAGATTTGCAAGTGTTCACAAGCACTTCTGAATTTTTTATACCATCATTTTCAAGCAGTGCATTGACACCAACTAATGCACAGATACGACGACAAACACCTTTTGGTAGTGCAAGTGTAAGACCTACACCATTTGATGGTGCTACAGTATATGTTCAGAGAGGTGGCAAAACAGTAAGAGAGTTTGTATTTAGTGACGAGGAAAGTGCGTATGTATCAACACCTATTTCACTATTAAGTTCACATCTTGTGATTGATCCAACGCAAATGACAGCTATGCGTGGTGCTTTGGCAAGACCTGAAAGTTATGCTTTTTTTGTTAATAGTGATGGCACAATCGCAGTGTTTCATTCAATTCGTAATGAACAAAAGGCTGGGTGGACATTGTGGACAACCTCTGATACTGGCACTACTGGTGGATTTCACAGTATGTGTACTATTGATGAACGATTGTTTTGTATTGCTAAAAGAGATTTAGGTGGTGGTACTGTAAGGTTTATGCTTGAAGAGTTCTTGGATACAGCTACTTTAGATTGCAGTGATGACTTCTCAGGAAGTAATGGAGTGTTCACAACAAATTCAATTTTTGAAAACAATGCAAAGGTCGACGTCGTATCTGGTAATGATTATCTTGGTAACTTTACTCAAGGTTCAAATCAAATAGATGTATCTGCTGTTAGTACAACAAGTTCAGCAGAAATTGGTTTTGGTTATACTGGTGTATTAACTACTCTACCATTAGATGCAAATGTAGATGGTGGTCCTCTTACGGCAGAACCAAGACAAATAACAAGGGTTAATTTAGACCTGGTGGAAACATTATCTGTATCTGTTAGTAGTGGTGGTACAGCAGTACCATTGATATTACAAAGTACAACAGATGACTTTTCACAAGGCTTATCAAAATTTACTGGTAAAAAAGAGTTTAGAATGTTGGGATATAGTACAGACCCAAGAGTTTTGATAACTCAAACTGCACCAGTTTCTTTACAACTTAATGGAATGATAGTGGAGGTAGCCTTTTAATGTGTGTTCCGTCACCACAATTATTATTATTTACAACAGTAGCATCAGGTGTAAGTGGAATGATGTCAGCAAGGGCTGGTGCAAAGGAAGCACTAAGAGCTGGTCAAAGAACTGCTGAAAGAATAGAACAACAAAAACAAGTAGCACAACTTACTGCTGAACAAGAAACAACTGCATTACTTCAAAGCTTTTCCCAATCAATGGCATCTAATATTGCTATGAGAGGTATTATGGGAAGAGATGCAAGTGATCCATCATTTAGAGCATTTGAAAAAAATAACTTTGCTACACTGCAAACTGATTTAGAAAGAATGGCTATTCAAGGTAAAAATGTAACAAAAAATTATGATCTCCAAAAGTTTGAAGCTGTGTCAAGTGCAACTGACAGAGCCAAATCTTTACGACGACAAGGATTATTAAATCTTGTTGGTGCTGGTACAGAGGGAATAATGAGATATGATAAAGTCAAAGTTGGAGAAGATTGATGGTAAAGATAGAAAGATTTAAAAACCAAGTATTCAACAAACCAGTAGGTGTTGTACGTTCACAAGAAAGAACAGCAGAGTCAGAAACTTGGGAAACAATATCAAGAATATCATCAGCTTTATCAGGTGAGTTTTATAAAAAAGCAGTTGATGAAGCAAAAGAAGCTGGAACAAGACAAGCATTATCTGTCGACGTCTTTGATGAAAATATGCAGATAACAAAAGCACCTTTGTCTATGGGAACAATAGGTACAAAAGCATTTGAAGAAACAATGCTTCGTAGATATGAAACAAATATGAGAAGTTTAATAGATACTAAAATAGGAGATGCACTAAGAAATAATCCAACAGATACAGACCAATATAATACTGATGCTTCAATAGCTACTGCTGGTTTAATAGACAATGCTGATCCAGCAGTTAAAGGTATTCTTACTGATTATGCAACAGCTAAAATAGCCATAGGTAACAATACAGTATTAGCAAATACAAAAAAGATTGAAGATGAACAAACAATATTAAATGTAAGTCAAACAGCACAAACACTTGCTAACCAGGCTATTAATGCTTTTGCAAATGGTCAGGATGGAACTGGTGCAAGGCTGATGGAAGAAATAGAGAAACAGTACAACGATCTGATTTTGGAAGGTGTGATAACTGGAGGAGGAGCAGACCAAAAGATAGTAGAACTGCGTAGACGAGTAATGGAACAAAGAATTGGTATCGCATTAAATAACCTTTCTTCTGAAGAAATAATAATGGTAGCTGATAGTTTTGGTAAACAACAATTAGATGACCTACCTGATACAGAAATTATGATCTCAAGAGGTGCATCATTTGATCGTATTAAATCATTGCTTGGTAATAATCCTCACATATTAGATAATCCAACAATTAAAAGAGTAATCAATTCTGTTAAAGTAAACCAAGCACAATATGAAGAAACACTAAAACAAGTAAATATAGCAAGAAATCTTACATCAGCATTAGATCAAGGAATAAGAATAGATATTGGTAAAAAAGAAATGGGTGTTTATTCACAATATGTATTTGGTAAATCAGGTGTAGAATTACAAACAACAAAAACTGGTTTAATTATACCACCAACAAAAGATCAAATGCTTTTATTAGCTGATTCAAAAAATCCAAATAGTATTAACTTTTATAGAATACTTGCTGAACAAAGAAAAATACCAAAGGTAATGGAAGATAAATTTCAAGCACTGGTTGATGGAACTTTAGATGCAGAAGAATCTTTTGCTGTTCTTGAGATATATCAAAACATGGCAAGAAATATGTCGACGACAGGTTTGCATAGAGATTTAACTCAAGGCATGGGTATGAGTGATAGTGTTTCAGCAAAGATGCGTGCATTGAATAGTATGCTTACTTTCAATAGTACAATAGAGGGTATAAGAAAAGCTGTTGATTTTATTAATCAGCCTGAAGATGTAAGATTTGCTCGCTTAAAAGAAAATGTAAATATAGAACTTGGAAAAAAAAGTGATAAATACATTGATAGTATTGGTACAATCAAAAATATTATTAAAGGAGAATTATTTTCTAATATAAAAGATTCATCAATAGTAGATGAAGTTATTGATGAAACAATGTTTTTAGCAATGGCAACATCATCAGTAAAAGATGCTATAAATATTATGTCTGATACTGTAAATAGAACTTGGGTTGAATCTAGTTATGCTGTTGATATGAACTCTGGTGGTACTGTTAAGAGAACAAGGTTTGCACCTGAACTTGTATTTTCTGGTGAAGCATTACAAACATTTGAAAATAAAGTTAAGCAGCTTTCAGGAATACAAAATCCAGTATTAGGTGAAAATGTATTTGTTATTGTTGATCCTAATTCAGCAAATTCAAATGTAAGATATTATATTGCAACAGGAGAAGAAGGATCATTAGATCCAGTTGTTGTTGATAATCAACTAGTATCTATTGAACTTATGGAATTTGCTGGTGCAATGAGCAAACAGTATGAAGATATGATTAAAAAGAATTTAGAGTTTGCTGGTATGATTGTTCAAAGAAATAAAAAATTACAAGAGTATCAATTCTTAGATAATAACACTATTGGTAGTATGTCACTTGATGAACAGTTTAATGTTGATTTGAGTAAAGCACAAGAATTTGGATATGGTTTTTAATGGTAGATATTGGTAGACCATTAATAGCATACGATAGTATGTCAATGGGTGAACAAGACCCATCATTTTGGGATGGAATGATGGCTACATATGGCTATCAATATAGACCAATAATGGGTGCATTATATGGCAGTTCTTTTGAAGAAGATGAAGATTTTAATGTTTTAGATCATTTAACTACTGAAGATTTAGATGACAGAAATCAAGTAAGTTTTCTTGCTGAAGCAAGATCATTAGATCATTTAAACTATCTTAGAACGCATACCTCTAAGATGCGTGAGAACAGAGAAATATTAAGCAGAAGTGGTTGGGGTTCAATGATTACTGCTGGTATTCTTGATCCAGTAAATCTTTTGTCATTACCATTTAAAGGTATTGGTATTACTGCAAGAGCATTATCAGGTGCAAAGTCAGGTTTTTTTATTGGTGCTGGTACAGAATTAATACGAGCGCCTTTTGAACCTGATGCTACCCTGACAGAAAGTGGCATTAATATTGTTGGGTCGACGGCATTGGTTGGAACATTAGGTGGTATCACTGGTGCTTTCTCTGGTCGTGCTTCACAGAGATTTGTAAGTGAACAGACAGAAGTACAAAATAGTTTAGATGTAAACCCTACTGGCAGTTTTGATTATACAAATAATTGGTTTGTTAATTCACCTTTTTTTAAATTAGTAAGCACTCCTTTTAAAAGAGTATTACAAGCTGATTTACCTACATCAACAAAAAAGTTTATGACACAAATTGGTGCTGATGGTGGATTAAGTCAGATGTTAAATAAAGCTGGTCAAGGTATATCATCTGTATTTATGAGATCAGTTACATATATGGGTGATTACTATGCTCACTCTCGTAAATTAAATGGTATCTATCATAATTTTATGAATCAAACAAATCCAATTTATGCAGATGATCTAAAAATTGCATCTCTGTATTTGTATGACTGGAAAGATAAAAACAATGATTCTGAAATAGCTAGTGATGAATTAATGTTAGTGAATAGAGGTGGCTCATGGGGGACCATGCAAGAATTACGTGTCTCAAAACCAACAGATCATTTTGAAAATCAGCCAATAATTGGAGTTTATCCTGTTCCTGAGAGATATTCTTTCTGGGGGGGTTCAATAAAAGAAAATGCAACGTCATTTGATTATACATTATCTGCAAGTTATTTCAAAAAAGACTCTTGGAATGGTGTTACTTCAGACAAAGAAATTATTACAATTCCTGCAAACGAATCTGTTGATGTAAATGTAAAAATTAAAACTCAAAACGAACAAACAACTGGAATTTATGATGGTTTCATAAAATTTGAAGGCGAACACCATACAGTAAATGTACCAGTTTCATACGTGATTGTAGAAAAAATTGAAAAAGATATTCCGTTTACACTTGTTGGACAAAATAATGATGTGAATTTTGGTAATGAATATGTAAAAGGTGCTTTTGATATGACCAATCGATACATGGCTGGAGATTGGAGACAATATTATCTAGACGTACAAGATAATACAATTAACAATGCATCGATAGAACTTTCATGGAAAAATGAAAATACAAATTTCTCTGCATTTGTACTAGATCCTCAGGGTAAAATTATTTCTACAAACATGCCGACAGGTGTTTTTGGTCATTTTATGAACTGGGCATCATTGGACTGGCTTGGAAGCTCTCCATTTAGTCAAGGTGGAGGATTTTTTCCTGTAAAAAATAAAGATAACACTTCTACCTTAATTTTTGCTCCAATTAATCAAACTGGTACACATTCGTTACTAATACATTCAACTTTATTTGAAGGAAAAACTGTTACAGAACCTATAACACTTGTAGCAAAATTTTCGACATTGACATCTGATAACATTCCCCCAAAAATAATACTTGAATTAGATAATTTCATTAAATCAGATCAAATAATTTTTCCAGAAATTATTGAAGATAATCTTGCTAGTGTATCATATACATTAGATGGAAATTTAATTCAAATTGATGATGTTGGTTTTAACACAAACACTCTAGATGATGGTAAACATTCTCTTTCAATTAATGCAATTGATAAATTTGGATTAACAACTTCTGAAACATTTGATTTTATTTTGGATTCTGAGATGCCACTTTTAGAATTACAATCTCAAAATAATACTATAGTTTCAAAACGTTTGGATATTCAAGTATCTGTTTCTGATCAAAATCTTCCCACATCTCATTATCTCTCATTTCTTTTACCTACCGGTGAACGTGTAGTTGATCAAAAATCATACTCATTTGATGTAAGTGATCTGAATGAAGGAAAATATTCTATTGAAGTCTCTGTACAAGATATGGCTAAAAATAATGCATTATCAAGAATAATCTTTGAAATTGATCACTCTGTTATAGATCCTCCAAAAACTTCGTCAATTTCAACCCCTTCTCCTGAAATTACAGAAAGTGATGAAAATTATCTTCTGATAATTATTATTGGAATAATTGCTATTGCGATCGTTTCTGTTTTAGTAATTTTAAATCAAAAATCAAAAATTATTCAAAAAAACTGAAATAAGGTTTATAACCAATCCGTCAAAATTTGAACTAAGTTGTCGGCAACATCGGATAAAAAAACTCTGTCTAGACGTGATTTTCTTAAATTGATGGGTGCTGCTGGAACTGGTCTAGCATTTGCACCCTTTGTGCCTTGGGGAACTTATCTGCCAAACCCCTCATCTGCATCGGCTGAAAAAGTACCTGTCATTTTACCCGACGGTTCTCAAGCTAATGTTTTTACTTTTCCAATAAACCATGCTGAAGTTATCACTTATCCAAAAACTGGTGATTCAGTACTTGATGAAGAGGCATTTAGAAAGTGGCAATTCATCAGACTGCCAGAAAAATTTGGTGGTGACAAAAATGATGTTTCATCATTTAGAGCTTATAGTATGATTTGTCTTCATCTTTGGTGTGTATGGAAATACTGGCCACAAGAAGGACGTATGCGAGGTGAATGTCCATGTCATGGAAGTATGTATGATCCTGTTACTGGAACTGCATTTGCAGGACCTGCATCATTGCAAGCACCACCTTCTGACACATTACCTGAATTAAATTTTGAATCTGATGCTGATGGAAATTTATTTGTCACACCACCTCAATGGGGACCAAACAAAAATGGAGTTGTAGGATATGGCCGTTTCCCTAAATAGACGCAACGGCACTCTTGCCTTTATCTATTGGATATGGGATGGTCTAGACAGAACTATCTTTACTGCAATAAAATTCTCATTCCCTGCAAGATTTGTAAGTCCATTTGGATTTTTGGGAATGCTTACGTTCATCACATTCATTATTCTTGGTGTAACAGGTGCGTTACTCATGTTTTATTATGAGCCGATTCTTGACAGAGCGTGGGATAGTGTAGAGTTTATCAACAATGAAGTGCCATTTGGATTCCATATTCGTAACATACACTATCACGGTTCAAATGCAATGGTAATGCTTGCATTACTTCACATGTATTACCAATACTTTAGCGGACGTTACAAAATTAGAAATGAAATTTTATGGGTTACAGGTGTTATTTTAGGAACTGTAACAATTCTTGAAGCATTTACCGGTTATGATATCATATTCAGTGAACGTGCAGAACTGGCAATCAGTATTGCGGCGTCACTTACAAATGCTATACCGATAGCAGGGCCGACAATTCGGGACGCGGCGTTTGGAAGTGGATTCTCTGACTTTGTACTGAGATTCTATACACAACACGTGTTTGTATTACCAATAGTCATGCTAGGATTAATGGCAGTTCACTTCCCACGATTCTTAGTATTTGATGTGCCAATGGTTATGGCTGTTGCAGGTGCAATTCTAATTACTGGTGGTGTTTTCCCCGTTGATTTGGGATTTAAATTCCAACCGACTGTGCCACCAGGTATTACTGTTCCAGAATGGTATCTCACAGGATTATACGCTTTCCTGCGGACACAATATGATAAATTTGTAACAGGTGTGTTATGGCCAGGAATCTTTATCGCAGCGATTATGTTGGTTCCATTCCTTGATAGGTATAAAAAATTCTCATGGAAAGATAGACCTTGGGTTACAGCATTTGGCATAGTTGGACTAGCTCAAATATTGGTTACAACATATTGGGGATTCTATATCCCAATTGATTCTACACTTCCCTTAGTAGAGAGACTCGTAATTGATCCAATTAATCTCTATATTGTAATGATCTTGTTGATTCCATTAGGAATTGGCTTTAGCTACATGATGATTCATCTTGCTAAAGAAGCTGAAAGAAAGGCCAAATTAGCAAAAGACAAGGGACCAAAGAAGGTAGCACAGATTGAATTCTCTGAAAAATGGATTAATTGGATTATCATTGCATTAATCGCGTTCCAGGTGTTCTTGAACTTGGCAGCATACAATGCTGCACTTAGTGGTATGAATAACATGTCTCTCTTCTTTGCTGGATTGATTTTGATAGTCTTTGCTGGAATGTTCCATGTCTACAGATATGCAATGGGCCAGGCAAAAACTGCTCCTCCGCCACCAGGTGCAAATCTACGTGCAACAAAATCCATGGTTGGCACTCACAAAGAATTACCTGATGAAGGTGATACTTCATCTAGTGATGGTGCTGCAAACGTTGAGGCACAAGAGGAATTACTTGGAAAAATTGAAGAAAAAATAAAAACCACCGAAAACCCTGATGTCAATGTATCTCCTGATGCTCCTGAAATAAAGGCAAACAATGCTGACTTGAAAAAAGATGCAGATATTGGTATGTCAGATCTCAAAAAACCATAAAACTAACTAAGCTTTATAAGACTTCTAGAAATCAAGCTAGCTATTGAGTGCAACACAAACTAAATCAAGTCATGCATACGGAATTGGAATTTTGGTCATGATTGTTGCACTTGGAGTAACAATTACTTGGTATACTAGTTATTGGCTTCCTGAAGAAAATCAGAAAGTTTTCGTTGATGAACATGTTTTACATCCTGATGGTGAAACAGTTGTGAATATAATTATGGGTTCTGCAACTCCTGAGCAAAAAGACAATTACATGCCAAAACTAATTCAAGTTCAGTTAACTATTGATAACAAAGTAAGGTGGATTAACCAGGATGAAGTTCCTCATACCGTAACTCCAGATAGTTATGACCCTGAAGAAATTACTGATCCTTATAGTGGAGAATTTGGTTCAATTGGTGTTTTAATGCCTGGTGAAGAATATGAATTCTTATTCACAAAAGCTCCTCCAAATGGTGCGTGGGTAATCACATACCATTGTCACCCACATCCTTGGATGACTGGTACTATTGAAGTTACAAAGTCTAGATTTTAGGCTGAATAATTAGCAAATAGTTGCGCATTTTCTACTTCTTTATGTTGTTGAATTATTGATGCACGAAATTTAACATCATGTTCTTCAGTTGGTTCAAATTCTATTGTAGCAATAAAATCCACTTTATTATCTGGAATTACATTTTTGTTTACAAACAATCTTGAAACATTTTGTGTAATTTTTTTTCCATTATATTCTCTCCAAACAACCAATTCATTTGAACCAAGAATTTGTGTGTTAATCACTACTCCATCATACAGTCCTGAATAATTTACTGTAATATGTCCGACTATCTCTTGATGTGGTTTAATTTCCATATTCTCTAATTTTATCTCAATATCTTTCATTATTTTTTTGAAAATTCATTGAAAATAAAAACTTTAGAGCGCGCGGGGAGGGCTTCGATCCCTCGACCATCGGATTAGAAGTCCGACACTCTATCCATGCTGAGCTACCCGCACAAAAACATGCCGGCAGATTGCAATATTAATCGTTATCCTAACCATTTCTTATCAAAACTTTCTCTTTCGTTTTTGAACAAAAACTGTTGTCCATACCCTGCATATTTTCCAAAATGATCAACTATTTTGTTATGTAACTCATCATACGTTTTTTCTGTAATTGTTTTTGTTGAAATTTGAAATTCTTTTGAATAATATTTTTCTAATATGCGTAAAACCCATCTATCTAATGGAACCGCTTCTAACTTATCAAGTGAAAATAACATTATGCAATCTGCAACTTTTTTACCAATCCCAAAAACCTGACATAAATCATCTCTTGCTTCTTGGTAATCTTGTTTTTTGAGAGATGGGAAATCGATAATTCCTTTGCTTACTGCAATTGCTGCTTTCTTGACATACTTGGTTCTATATCCTAATCCACATTTTGCAATGTCATTTATTGATGCATTAGCTAATTTTTCAGGTTTAGGAAATAGGAAAAACTCATTCTTACCTATTATCTTTTTTTCACCAAATTTCTGAGATAATTTTTGAAGTCGTGTCTGAATATTTGGAATATTAGAATTTGATGAAACAATAAATGAAATATAACATTGAAAAGGATCTTGTCTTAAAATTCGCATACCCGGAAAATTGCCTATTGCTTTTTTCATCACCTTGTCTTTTGACAATTGTTTCTTAATTTCTTGAAAATCATCATCAAATCTAAAAAACTTTTGAACTTCTTTGGATTTTATATCTAACTCGTCTTTCAAAATTAGTATATTTTTTCCATTAATTCCATACCATTTTGAATCAATTTTTTTCCATAAGAAAACTTGACCGCTGTTTATCGTGTCATCGATATTTATCTCAAACTTATTTTTCAATTCAGATAATTATTTTTTCATCTAATTTAGCGGCACTTGCTTCAAATCCAAATTTTTCATGAATCTCTTCGGCAAATCGTGTACATGATTCATCATCTCCATGAACAGTCATAATTCTTGGATTTCCTTTTAGATTTTTAATCATCTCAAATAGGCTATCTCTATCGGCGTGACCTGAAAACTGAAATTGTTTCACTTCGGCTTTTACATTAAGATCTCTACCGCGAGTTTGAACTTTACCTGTATCTAATAATTTTTTTCCAGGAGTCCCTTCTCCTTGATATGAAACTAACGCAATTCCATTTTTATCACTAAATGATAATTCTTGTAAATAATAAACGGCATTTCCTCCCACAAGCATTCCTGCTGGTGAAATAACTACACAAGGTTCTTTCAATGCATTCTTTCTCTCACTATGATCTTTCACCGCTACTACCTTGTCCATGACATTTTTGAAAATTTCTGGATTTCTTAGATATTCTGGATACCTTAAAAGTATCTCGTTCACCTTCAATGCCATTCCATCCATGATTATTTTATGTTTAAATCCTGAATTGATTAGAACACTTGCAACTTCTTGTGAACGTTCGACTGAGAATGATGGAATGAATAGTGTACCTTTTCTATCTATTACCTCATTTGCAAAGTCAATTAACCCTTTTTCTGATTCATTTCTAGGCATTTGATTTTCCTGAGAGTATGTGCTTTCTGTAATCACCATATCTACTTCACCGATATCCAAATCTGCAGGTGGCAGCAATCTTGAACCTCTCAAATTAATGTCTCCTGTATAAAATAATTTTTTATCATTTGATTCAACCAAAACAGTGCTTCCTCCTATTACGTGTCCTGATGAACGAAGTTCAAATGATGCATTTCCTCTAGTGATTTTTTCTTTAAAATCAATTATCTTTGATTTTTGCATCATGTTATCAATCTCTGGAATTCCAAACGAATGTGAATTTTTTTCAATTTTTATCATATCTTGAATTAACAATTTACTTAGATCAAATGTTGGGGCTGTTCCATAGACATTGCAATTTCCGCTTACAAATAATGATGGAACACATCCTGAATGATCTAAATGTGCATGTGTTATGATCACCGAATCAATATCTCTTGGTTTCACATGTAGTGGATATGTGGGTGGAGAACCTCTTGGTTTTCCAAACATTACTCCATAATCTAACAAGAAATTTGCTCCATCGCAATTCACTTGAAAAGCTGATCGCCCTACTTCACCAGCTGCGCCTAAAACCCTGATCTCCACGCAACACAAATTTGAACTCTGTCTTATATCTTAGACTCTTCACATTGTACTAGGTGGACAATTGCCAATACCTTTAATTAGTGGAACCTAACATTTGATCAATTATGGGAAGAACCTATGCAGAATGGGAAGCCACACAAGATCAAGCACTTGTTGCTAAAGTTCGCGCAGGCGACGAAGCAAACAAAGTCCTACTAAATCAAATTAACTGGATTTGGGTAGCAAATCTTATGGGTGGAAAACCAGAACTTAACCCTTCATCCGCAGAATTATTGGATTGGGTAACATCTGGTCAAATCGATGCAATGAGAAAGTAATTTCTTGTTTATCGTTTTTTCTTTTGTTTTATTTTCTAGTTTTAGTCGATCTATTTCATAACGCTGTTAACGATCTAGTTCATGGTTTAAATAGTAAATATGGTCAAACAATGTTAGAATGCCAATCGCAATCATTCCAGACATTGACGAACAGAGATGTATCGGATGTGCACTATGTGTAGAAATCTGTACTTCTCTTGGTCCGGATGTACTCCGTGTAAAACCTGTAGAAGGTTGGAAACGTGGTAAAGCATTTGTCTTCTATCCTGAAAGATGCATCACTGACGGTGCATGTATTGGAGTTTGTCCAACAAAATCCATTTTCTGGATGAGACCAATGAATTACACAGCTGGTCAACCAGTTCCACTTCACAAGAACGGTGTATTCATCAACGGATGGGCTGAAGACGCTGCATTATAGGCACGTTTTCAAAAACCTCTTTTTCTTATTTTATTTTCATTTAATTATATGAGCTCTAAAATTATTTTATGTCAAAAATTTCAAGTCTAATTGGAATTGTAACTATCTTTTTTGTTTCACTAACTATAATCACAATAATCTTTCCGTCATTATTTTCATCAGTATTTGGAAAATTTTCAAATAATCTAATTCCATATGAAATTGGAATCTTAGGAATTCCTGTAATTTTGTCAAACCTTGGATTATTGATCATTGGAATTATTTATTATAAGAAAAAATTCCCTTCTTCAATTTCCAATTCCATAGATAAAATCAGATCTTTTGAAATTCCAAAAAAACTTACTTTGATTATTTTATTGATAATTTTTTCCGTATACATTGGTCTTTCTTCACCGGAATTATTAGTCGATGAATCTAAACAATGGGGTGATTATGAAATTCTGGAAGATGCATTAAAGATATGGCCTGATGGTAAATCTGAAAATATCTATGTCGAAGAACAAAATGACCGCTATGTACGTATGCTTCTTTTAGATGCATCCCAGGAAATATTCCAAAATATCAAAGTTTTGCCTTTCGTAGCCTCAATTTTGTTAATCTTATTCACATATTTCCTAACAGTTCAGATTACTGAAAAAAGATTTGCTGGAATAATTGCAATTTTAGTCTTAATTCAAAGCCATACATTTCTTAGATTTGATACCGTTGCAGTATATGAAAACTTCTGGGTACTATTTTATCTCTTATCCATTTATGTCATAAAAAAACAATGGTTCTTATCTCCGATTTTCTATATTCTCTCTTTTTTTACCAAGGCATTTGTAGCGCCATATTTTGTAATGACATTGTTTTTTGCAGCAAAAACCTCAATTTCAAACAAAAAGAAGATTTTTCTTCTAATATCATATGTGGCAATAATCGGAATTTCTATTCTAGTTGTATTTTCTGGTAATACAATCTATCCAAATGTCATACAAATTGATACATCAAAATTCTTCATTGGACTTGCCACATTCGGACCCCTACTGAGATATGATTTTCTCTTATTGATGACAATTTTACCTGTTACTGCTGGATTAACACTACTCGCAAAAAATAGTATTAAAGAAACAGATTCAATTTTGTTTCTGATTTTAGGTACTTTATTGGCGGGTCCAATTCTTATTGTATTCACAAATTTTTATGAAATTCTTCCATACAGGTATATTCCACTAATTGTATTCTTTGCAATTGGAATTGGAATGTTTTTTTCTAAAAAACCTAATTCTTAATTATTGTCCATTGAACTTCTGCAGTATCTGTTTTTTCCATCTGTATCATAGGAATAAAAGCTTCAAAAACTACAATATTGTATCCATGTGTTACTCGTTCTAATGTAATCATTCCTAAATGATCCTCGTTAGAAATCATGGTACTACTCTTTTGAAATATTTCAAATCCATTTTCATATGAAATGTATTCTTTTTTGTCTAGTTGCTTCCACCAAATTTCGGTATATTCTGATGGTAAGTATCTTGCATTGTTAGATTCAGTGACTGCAATTAAATTTCCATCTTCATCTCTCACTGTAACTAAAACATGAACCTCGTATTCTGAATTATTTGTTGAGATTGTTGGTGTTCCACTTAATAGCGCAGCTCTTGATTTTTTTATTTTTTCATTATCTGGATCTATTGTTAATATTTCTGTAAAAACACGAAATGATTTTTCATACTCATTTAACATTTTTAACGCAATTGCTTTGTTAGTTAATGCTGATAGTCTATCTGGATCAATTTCTAAAACCTTGTTTGTTAAACTAAGACTTTTTGAATAATTTCCTAATTGCGCAAGAACTCCTGCTTTGTTAGTTAATGCTTTCAAATTATCTGGTTCTTGTTCTAAAATTTTATCAAGGTAGATTATTGCTTCACTAAACCTCTTTTCTGCAACTAATGCTGCACTGATAGATTCCCATTCTTTGATATTTTTTCCTTCTGGAAGAGGTAATTCTTCTGCATACACAGATGGAATTGAAAATAAGATTCCTAAACAAATGATTACTACGAATATTGATTTTTTCATATATTTCTCAACGATATGAGATAGATAAATTATTCAATAATTTGTTTTTTTACTATTCCTTTTGGAATAAATTTCTTGTAGTATTGTAAGAATGGATCATTTTTTGGAAGATATACTGTGTCAAATTTATTCTTATCAAAAAATCCATTCCAAACTTCCATAAATGTAGAGAATTTTTCAGGTTCAAACTCTTTTCTAGACATTACATAGTGTGATGCTGGAAAAATATCTGAAATTTCAATTGGAATAATTCCTAAAAACGGATTGTAATTACAGAATTGTACTAAATCAGCATCTCTGAATTTCCTTCGTAATTTTTTATAATCATATGATGTGAATACTGGTTTTACCATTGGATCCTTTGTAATAACTACAATTTTCTTTTTTGTTCTGAATTTTTTTACATATTCGTGATATCTCTTAATTTCTGGTCTGTATTGATCCTCTGGTCCGAATAGGAAAATTGCTTTTTCTTTATACTTTGGAGTTCCATCTTGCAAAAATTTTGTATTATTTAGAATGACATCAATTGTCTCAAACAATTTTGGATGTGCTCTTGCCTTTTTCATTGTGTATTCCCATAATCTTCCTTCTCGAATAGCTTGTTTTACTCTATCAACTTCAGCCTTTATAGAGTACAAATTGAAAAGTGCAATTTGATCTGTCCTATCCTCCTTCTTCATGGCAAGTAATTCTTTTGGTTTGTATTTGGCAGAAACTTCACAATCAAATGGGAAATATTCTAATTCTTCTAGTCTTCTAGTCCCATCTTCTGTTATCACTCTATCATGTTTGGCATAAAGCATGTATGATGCTGAATCAAATGTATCGCACCCTAATGCAACCGCCAATGGAATTGTTAAGGGATGCCCTGCACCAAACAAATGTAATGGAATTGATGTTGGAATGTTTTTTTTTGCAGCAATAATCATTTCTGCTAATAATTTGTATTCATATGATTCCATAAATTCAACTGGACTCCCCAGTGCCAACATTTGATAACCCATGTTGATTAATTCATTTGTTGATCTTTTGACCAATTCTGGATGTTCACTTCCTTGTATTGGACCAATCCAGATTTGTCCATTATTTTTTTTATTTTTTATTGTTGTTTTGCAAACTTTTAGTGTATGATCGACATATTCTTTTGCTTGTTTCTCAGCGACCTTCGGGCCGGGGAAAAGTTCCCATCTTTTTCCATCAACATGAACGACAACAGGTTTTGTGGGCCCAAGACCTAGTTTTTTTAATGTGATTTCATGACCTTCATGTTCGAAGGTTTTTAGAAAATACTCTTTTGACATTGCGGGGTCTGCGAAGATAGTATCATCTTCACCACCATCAACTTTAGGGCCTTCATCACCTTCCTCTTCTTGAACACTTTGCATAACTAAAGACTTCTTGTCTTCAATCTTGGATACAATAAGTTCATTCATTTTCTGTTCAAAGTCTTGTTTGAACCGAGTGATGTCTCCCGATTGGAGAGAATCTATCATATTTGCTGTGTGAAAATCCATTAATACATCTCCGATGCGCTATCGTCATACATTCCTTGTTCTCGTTCATTAGCAATCTGCTTGTCCATCTCCTTAATTTCCTCCTCAGTCTGACGAAGGATATTCTTGCGGACATATTCTAAAGAGTAGTACTTACCTATGTATTCGGAAGCTGTTTGCAAGATGTCAAATCTATCTT
>CALBOT010000024.1 GCA_937896695.1 uncultured Candidatus Nitrosopelagicus sp.
GGTTCTTTTACTGGTGGCTCAGGTTCTGGTATTTCTTCAGGTACAACTTCCGGTAATGATTCTGGAACTTTTTCTGGTAGAACTTTTGGTATTTCTTGCACTTCTACAATCTCTCTTGGCAAAATTTCTAGAGCATTTTCAAAGTATACCAAATCATAGTTTGTTATGTGGTCTATAGTCTGTATTCCAATGTGAGATGGTTCCATCGGTTTTGCAAAAATTATGGTAAATGTAATGTCTAATAATTCTAAAGCTCCATTATCTCCGTATGGATCTTCTACCTTTTCAGTTATAGCTCCGACTGCTGAAAATATTTTATCTTTATCATACACTTTGAACTCATCTTGTTGAATTGAAAATTCAATATTTGCAGTGGAGTCTCTCCAGTCTGGTTTTTCATCATGCATTGCAAGATATGCAATTGCCAAGGTAATCTTGTCAGTACCCATATTTTCCCATGCTCTAACTTTGATAGTTACCGGTTCTCCAACTGTTCCTTGTATGGTTGGATTTTTGTTGTATCGTTTTTGATTTTCTTCAAAAATGTTATTGTTTATTGAAAATCCGTCTGGTGTTTCTGATGTTCCATGTTTTGTAATTCTTGGTGCTGTACAATCTCTGTCAAAACCACATGCTCCACTACGTTGTTTCTCTTCTTCTCCACATTCTCCTGTTAATTGCCATGGACATGATAAAACGTACTCAAAAAGCTTTCCAGTACCATCACGAGAACTTAGTTTGGTGTCCATCAAAAACATCTTTTTACCATCATCGCTGAATTCTACTCCGTGAATATCTACTGGGAGTATTTCAGGCGAAAGAAAATCCGAGTAATTAAAGGAGTAAGTGAATGATGCTGTGGTAATATCGAATCCTGTAGATAATGTGTATTCATTAACTGTCTGATCTGTACCGTCACTTTTGTTACTATTTTCAACAACAAACATCTTGGTACCATCACTACTAAATGCAATTCCAAATGGAGTATTTAGATCATCTAAAACATTTGATTTTACATGTGAACCGTTATTTATCATTGTAGATATATCGAATCCTGTAGTTAGTGTAAATTCATGCAGTCTGTTATTTCCAGTTCTTTCAACAACAAACATCTTCGTTCCGTCTGTATTGAAATGTATACCTCGTGGCTGTCCATCTCCTTTTGCACCGTTATTATTTTTATGTAAGTCAAATTTTTCACTTCCATCAAAAGTTGCCGTACTCAAATCAAATCCTGTAGATAATGTCCACACATAAAGAAAATCCGATGTTCCTTCAACAACAAACATCTTTGTTCCACCAGGATTAAATTCAATATGTCGTGGTGTACCTGTTCCTGCACCCATTGCACCACCAATTTGTAGTGTGTCTCCCTTAGTTACAATTGCTTGAGTAATAGCTCCAAATGCATCACTCATTCCAATTGGAATGATTATAGACAAAACTAGAATAGCTAAAAGAAAACCCTGCAAGAGATCTGAAATATTCGCAAAGCTGTATTTATTTTAGTTCATTTTATTCATTATTCATGCCTGAAATCTGGTTGAACTATGGAAAAAATGAAGTTGTTTTAGATATAATGGCAGAAAATCTAGATGAACGAATAGAGTTTGAGAAACCCGTAATTGATGACTCTGTGATAAATGAAAATTTAGAAGCATTAGATTTGTCAAAGCCAACTGAAATTGTAATTCAAAATTATAGTATATCTATACAAAAAACTATTGATAAAATTTATGAAAAATGTGAAATCAAATCTTTTTCAAAACCAAAATTATTAGTTGACAAACTAAATCTCCCACAAGTAAAAGCAAACAATCCTGATACTGTAAGCATTAACGAGTTTGAGGAACAGGAATTATCAAACTCAAATCTAGTATTTTTAGGCGAGGTACAGTTTGATGGTCTGTTTGGGTATGAAACTGTTGCAACTAGATTACTTCGTAAATTTGGTGCCGATAAAATGTTAGAAGCATTCTCACATCGCTCAGGAAATTTACCTAATCCTGGTACTGATTCTCCATCAATTAATGACGCAAAAAAATTCACAGACGGATTTGAGGTTTCATGTATAGAACTTTCAGCAAATAAAAAGGGAGTTTCAGGCCTACAGGTTGGACATCCATCAAAAACATCATCCATATCACAAACACTTCTAAAATCTACTGCAACTTTTGAAGAAAAATTCCGTACGATGATAATTAGTACAGGAAGAGATGCAAGCAATCAAACATTATCTTCTTCATTAAATTCGGTATGGAATTTCCACACATCTATAAAAAATCAAGGATTAATCATATTGGTTGCTGAATGTATGGGCGGATTGGGTTCTGAAACATTTCAAAAACTAATTGATGGACGCATAACTCCTGAGAAAATCAAAAACGCATCAAAATATGAGGATGGAATGGAAAATCTTCTTTATTTAACAGAAATTCAGAAAAATTCTCAAATTGCAATTACTTCCATTCTGCCTGAACTATACATCAAAAAACTTGGAATGATTCATGTAGACGGAATAAAAAAATCAA
>CALBOT010000025.1 GCA_937896695.1 uncultured Candidatus Nitrosopelagicus sp.
AAGAGTACAAACTATACGAAACAGACCCAAAGAGTGGAATTTTTGCAGGAGAAATTATTCTAACAGGATTTCTTCACGATGTTGACGGAGATGGTCTAAATGATACGAATCCAAGAACATTGGGAGGAGGACCAAACGGAGGATATCTTCAAAACGATGAGGATTCTGGAATAACAGTTTCATTCGAATTTGCAGATGGAGTAATTTTATCTGAATCTGCAAAAATAGAATGGAATGAAGGAGATTTACGAATAGTTGACGTAACTGAAGACTCTGCAAAAATTAAATTATTTGAAAGAGATATGAATTTGAATCCTGAAAGTATTGATACAATTAACATCGAGATATTTTCTGAAGAAGATAGTGCAGGAATTAATTTAGAAATTTCTGAAACAACTGAGGATTCAGGAATTTTTGAAGGCATTGTCTCATTTACAAGAGATGACCAATCTAGTGGAAGTCGTCTTTATGCATTACCTGATTCACAAATTACTGCAAAGTATACAGATAGAACGTTGCCAAAACCTTACAACACAAATGATGAATTAGATATTTTAGCTCAAGAAAGAATTATTTCAAACCTACTTTCAACTGATAGATTATTCCTTTCTGAATCAGAGATTTTATCACAAAATGGAAAAGTAATTGATGAATTAGATGTAGGAAAAACAGGTATGATTTTTTCTAAAATTAAGAATACTCTAGAATATACACAAGAATTTACATACATTGTACAAATAAAAAATGAAGATAATAATGTTGTATCTTTATCTTGGGTAACTGGACAGGTTATTCCATCTCAAGAACTTGGCATGTCTGTTTCATGGACGGTACAGGAAACAGGAAAATATTCAGTTGATAGATTTGTATGGAATTCAATTAAAGGAGCAATTCCATTAACAGATACAGTGTCTACAGAAATTTTTATTCAGTGATTTAATCGGATGTAATTTCACAATACTTGTTTGTTCCTTCAAAGAATTTTACAGAATGTAATGGAATTTTATCTTTTAGATTTTCAAAAATCCATTCAGTGATATTTTCGGATGTTGGAAAATCAAATAATTCATTTAAATTTCTATGATCTAATTGTTCAATTGTCTCCCAGCATAATTTTTTCATTTTATCAAACTCAATTATCATATTTTCTTCATA
>CALBOT010000026.1 GCA_937896695.1 uncultured Candidatus Nitrosopelagicus sp.
TTACATACTAAAGATATTATTTCCAATATCGCAAATTCATTATCAAATAAAGTATCACTAGAAAATTCAGATTGGGAGATTATAGTTCAAATATTAAGAAACAAAACAGGAATTAGTATCATTCCACCAGATACAATTCTAAGTGTTGATAGAGAAAAACGAGTAGAATTAGACTAGTATTGATGCCTTTTCAACTAGTAAATCAACTAGAGGGGTTTTTGATTCAATGGAGTTTAGGGTTTGGTTTGAGATTTTGAAATGTTTCTTAAGGAAATTTTGATGATTTTTTTTGAATATAATATCTAAATCGTCACGAAGTGTTTCAAATAATTTTATTTGGTTAGATTTGTTTCCTATTGCAATTAAAATAAAGTTATGAGTTGGAGACAGTCCAACGTTCTTTATTGCTTCATTAATCTGAGTAGTATTTGCAAATCTCAATAGTAGATCGGTTTCAATTTTATCAGACAATAGATGATTATTTGATTTTTGGATTACAGAAATAGTGATGATTTTTTTTGCATGTTCCTTATCAAGTATGAATTTTGATGAAATAGCTTGCAGGCGTAACTTTGGAAATTTTTTTCTTAATGATAAAAGATATTCTTTGTTTGAATTAGATTTATTGATCTCAAATAATCGAATTTGGTTATTTTTTATTGTAAATGATACACTGGTTTTTGCAGTAGAACCACCATGAATAATTGGGATTATGTTTACAATATCATTTTGTTTCAAATGAGTGTTGTTTCCAGCAAGTGCAGAAGAATCAACTCCATTTACAGCAATTAACAGATTTTTTCCGTCAAAATCAGGTGTATTTTCTGGTTTTTTTGAAATTAAATGTGACAGCAATTCAGAGATATTGTCAATATTTTGAGTTATCTCTAAGGAATCAGTTTGAAAGGATTTTCGTGCACCACCTATGAAATTAACAGTAACCATGATAACTCATTATTTTTGGTAAATTAATTGATTTTGTTATTCGGATTTGGATTCATCTATAATTTCGTCAGCAACTGATTTTTCTTCTGATTCAACAGTCTCCGATTCAGAACTTGGTTGTTCAGTTACATGTCTGACTCCTTCATCAGTATGAGGATCTTCAACACCATCAACAATTTCAATAGATGCTACTTCTTCTGATTCAACTTCAGCCTTTTTAGTTCTGGATTGTTTTCGTTCTTGAGATTTCTTTTCATTCTCAATAATCATTTGTTTACGTTCTTCAAATTTTGCCTGTCTTTGAAGAATTTTGGTGATATACCCAGCAATTTTATTTTTAAGACCTTTTGAACGTACTATAGAAATTTCATTCAATGATTGTTTGTTGGTTAAAAAATCAGTTCCAAAACGCTCAGAATATTCATTCATGAGTTCATTTGAAATACGTTTTATTCTATCCACTAGCAGTTTGGTTTTTTGGTTTTTTATATATGTACCATCAAATTCCTAGAAATTTCTTTGAATTACCTTCAATTTGTGTGAGTAAATTTTCATAGGACGTATGAAGAATTTTTGAAGCACAAAATAATACACTTGATACAAACATGATTTCAGTGGTTTTGTATTCAAAACAACGAGAGAATCTTACAGGACCATCAGTTTCAATCAAAAGTTGAGATGGATCTGTTTTTGAGAGTAGTACTTGCTTGTCATTTGCATAAACCAACAAAGGACCATATGATACAAAATATTGATTTTCCATAGCAGTTTTCAACTGTGATTTATTACCATCAAACCAATGAAGTAGAATTCCAGGTATTTTGTATGAAGGCAATATTTCAAAAATATCAGATAATGTCTTTCTTGAATGAATTGAAACAGGTTTGTTAAATTTCTCTGCCAAAGATAGTTGTTTTGAAAAAACATTTTTTTGTATTTCCCATTCATTCTCAGAATCGATATAAGTTCTATCTAATCCAATCTCACCAATTCCAGAAATAATTTCATTATTTTTTTCAATCAGATCATAAACAGAGTCGGGATTTTTTTGAGCCATTTCAGGGTGAATGCCAATGAAAGGTAAAACATTTTTTGATTTTTTACAAAGGGCCATGGTTTCATTAGAAGTTTCAATATCCATAGAAACACAACATGCTTTAATTTTTAACAAATCCATATAATTTAGAATCATGTCAATGTCAGATTTGTATTCAGGATCTGAGAGATGAATGTGTGCATCATAAATCCAGCTCATGTCATGTGTTAGATTTTTTCACTAAAAGTATTTTATCGCCAATTTTACTCATAATAGTATGAAAACATCTGATTTGGGAGTTTCAGCCATGTATAGGATTTTGAAAAAAGCTGGTGCCGACAGAGTTAGTGATGAATCAGCTGAAGAGCTTAGAAGAGTTTTAGAGGATATTGGTATCGAGATTGCCAAAAATGCTGTAGATATGGGCAAGCATGCAGGTAGAAAAACAGTCAAAGCTGAAGATGTCAAATTGGCTGCAAAATCATCAGGAAAAATTTGAAGTAAAGAGTTTAATTGCAAATATTCATTTTTTTCATTGGTGACGTGGCAGAGCGGTTATGCGTGAGCCTGCAAAGCTTATCTAAAGGGGTTCGACTCCCCTCGTCACCTTTCTGCTTTTATGTTTCCAGCCATCCAGGGATGTAAGGTGCAAAAGTAAGGATACATTCCAGGCTCTTCAAATGTGTAGGAAAATGTTCCATAAGGATCCATATGACCACTGTCAAACATGTCAGTAGGTTCGTTATAACTTCCACTAGTTACACTGTGAAATGCTGAATCCTCGTTTAACCAGATTACAGGTTCGTCAACTTTTGTAACATAGTATGATGGGATATAACATTCAGGATGTGGTCCGCATGCAGGTCTTGCTGCTTTTACAGGAATTGTAACCATGGCTTCAACTTCTTCAATAGTTTCGATCTCAACAGTTTCTGTTTCATCTATGTCTTCAACATCCATTTGAGAAACAGCAGCAATAATGCCAATAATTACAATAATCGGAATGATAGCGATTTTCTTATTCACGCTTTAGGTCGTTTGTGTTTCTTTTTAATTCTTAGTAAGGTTATCTTGTAATCACCCTACCCTTCTTAAGGATAAACAAAATCAAATAATAAAAATGCCACCTAAAGGAGCAAATCTCTTAGAATATAGTGAACAAGGACGCGATATTCTTTCAAAATTTTCTAGCGCACCATTAGAAGGATTTGCCACACATTCAGTTGATGTAAGTATTAGTGAATTCATGAAAGATTCCAACACTACAGTTGAGAAAGGTCGAGATTATCTTTTATGGCATTTGATTAACGTTGAGGATGTATTGCAAGATATTGCAGAAAATGCAATTATTGACGGAGGGTATGATGAAGGAATTGATGCATACTTGGTAGATTCGGATGAAAAAAGAATTAGATTATTTCAATCAAAGTATGGTTCTGCTCATTCTATAGGAGCAATTGATCAATTTGTTCAAGATGTTGTAAGATTAAAAGAAAAAGATCAATCCAAGTTAAAGAGAGATGAATTACAATACCTCTGGAAAATTCTCAATGATAAGAAAATGAAGGTGGATCTAGTCTACATAACAGATCAGTGTGTAGATGATTATCAAAATGACAAAGTCAGAGTTATGGGTAGACAGCAGGTATACCAAACATTATGGGAACGAATCAAAAAACCTGCTAAAGGTCAAAATGCAAGTTTAAGGATTCTCAAACAACCACTTGAGCACAAAAATGCCAAGATGTGTGTAGTATCTGCTTTTGATTTAGCAGAGTTGGTGGAAAAAAATGAACATTATATTTTTGAATCAAATATTAGAAAACATTTAGGCGGGAAAGGTTCTATAAATAAAAAAATCTCAGCCACACTTGAAGATGATCCACAAAATTTCTTTGAATGGAATAATGGAATTACCATTACAGTTGATGATGTTTCGATTAAAAATAATGAGTTATACCTCAAGGGTGCACAGATTGTTAACGGTGCACAAACATCAAAGAGCATTCTCGATAAGAAGAAAAAAGCAAATAATGTGGATGCTGAGGTATTAGTTACAGTAATCAAAACAAAAGATGAAGAACATCAAAGAAAAATTACAAAATATCGTAACTCTCAAAATGCAGTAAAAGGCAAAGACTATGTATCATTACAGGATTACTTTGTATCAATTCACCACATGCTGGCAACAAGATTGGATTATTGTTTTGAGCATCAACAAGGATTATGGTTAAATCTTTCTGCAGCTGAAAAAGCAAAATTTCAAGGAAATGAGATGTATAACAAGTATTTGCCAGATGCAAAGGATAGATGTAGAATAAAGGATGATTCAGCTATTGCATCATTTGTATCATATTTTGTTCAAAAACCAAACGAGGTTTATGGAGGAATCGCAAAATATCTTCCAAATGGTGCAAAATATGAGAATGTCTTTAATGATGAATTGGAATGCGATTATAGATATTTCCTATTTCCACATTTGATTCGAGAATTTGCTAAAAATCAATTAGATTATGATAGGAAAAATATTCAAAATAAGAATAAGAGATATGCACAAAGTTTGTTTGTTGCAGTTACAGCAAGAATAATTCATAAAAATATTCTCTCAAAACATGATGATTTCAAGATGGATATTTCTGAATTAGAAAAAATAATGAAAAATTTTGGATTGTGTGAAAAAATTCTAAGAGTCGCAGACAAAGTCGTTACAAAATTCTTAGAAGATTCAGCAGTAGAAACAAAGATTGAAGAATCAAATACGGCTCACAATTTCTTTTCAAATCAAGTGTATGGTAATGATATGTTGAAAATAATAGATAGAAAGATTGGACAAGAATCAGACGAGATTGCATTTATCAAGAAAACAATTTTTGGAATTTAGGATAAAGGTAACAATCCGGCCAGTGTAAAATCTTGCAGGAGGTTACATTGACCAGACTATTACCGATCATGGTAGGGCATAGTAGTATTTACGTCATTTTTTCCGGCAAATGGTTTTATAACCAAATTTGTCTGTTGAGAATGTATGACAAAATGTACACAATGTGATGAAGATGTTGGTGAGACACCTTACAATCCAATGCCAGAATGGAAAATGAAAGCACCATTGTGTGGCAAGTGTTATTCAAAAAAGATTTCAGAGCATTATCCAGGTGAACACGTTAGATTGAATCTTATGGACGATGATGAAAAAAAGCAGAATCTAAGATAAAAATTCAATCAGATTTAGAATATTTATTTCTGTTAAGACAATTCCATGCTAACGCATCATCTTTAACATCATCTTCAGATAGAAATTTGATATTTGTAACAACTTTTTTCTTTTTTAGTATGTTTAATTGGAAAGTAGCAAAATTTGTACAATCACATATCTCATAAAGACAAGAATGAGAATCTTCATCATGATCATCTTTTCTATGACCGCAATCACATAATGCATCATTTTTTACCTGATCAACTGTTTTTGTAGAATAAATGCCAAATCTCATGTATGCGCTTCCTTGATGTCCTTTTTTGAAGCGTTCATAATTTGCAGATTTTTCTAAAATTTTATAAAAATATTTGTTGGTATCTGGTCGTCTAGAATCAGCACCCATTACAAACCAATAATCATCACCTGTTTCAATAAACCTGATCTTTATTGTATGATCGTTCCACCAATGCATGGTTTCATACCACAGATCTCGAGCGGGTTTGTTTTCATTAAACATTAAAACAACATTCATTCTAATGTCAAAATAGCGATATGCAACACCAAGAAAATCCTCATACCAAGAGATCGATGAGTTTTCAGACACGTCTAACAAACAACTTTTGCCTATTTATCTCTCATAGATCGAGTAATACTCTTATATCACATTAAGGAATGTGATGTATAATGACCTATAGAACCAGTATGCAAATTGTGGCAGATGTATTAACAGTTACAGAACAGACTGGTCAAGAAGGTATCAAAACTACATCACTTCTTACAAAAGCTAATCTTTCACACTCTAGGTTAGAGAAATTTGTGAAAAATTTGACTGGTGCAGGATTGATAAACAGAATTGAATTTGATGGAAGACATACATTTGTCATTACAGAAAAAGGTAGACAGTATTTAGAGTCTTATCAGAAATTCTCAGATCTTGCAGGATCATTTGGTTTAGATTTATAATTTTATTTTCTAAATTTCTTTCTTCTTTCTCGTCGAAGTCTTTGTTGTTCTTTACGTGTCTGCATAGAACTGTAAAGTATAATGATTATTGCACCTGCAATTGATGCATAGAACAAAGGAATGATAGGCTCTTCACGAAGACCACCATCAGTAGGACTGACAAATGCAATTGGAATTCCAATCACCATGCAACAAAATATTACCATCAGGTATTTGTTCATAGAAATACCAAATCATTAAATCATTTATCTGTTTTATCCTTTTAGATGTCTAAAATATTAGATTTAGTAGGATTGGGATTGATTGGAGGAACAGTTGTTTCTTTTATTCCAGGATTAATACCAAATCTAGAAGGAGGACTTAATCCAGTTTTCTGGGGATGTGCTTTAGGTGCACTTGCAATAATCATTTATCGAAAACAACAAAGAAAAAAACAAGATCAAAACTTATCGAAATAGATCAACAGCTCAATCAAAACTACACCGGCAGATCTATAAAGGACTAGACAAACAAATTTTCGGGGAGCATGGAAGAAAAGATCGAATGGTGGAAAGGACTTGGAGAAGAACTTCAAGTAGACATTGAAACTACAATTGATAATAATTAGATCTTAAGTTTTATAATAAATTTCAACTAGTAGTAATTGATGAAGATTAACAATCTATCTTTTATCATACTCGGAATAATTTTAGTAGTATTTGCATTTTGGAGTGCAACAGATACTTCATTTTCAAGTTTGAAAGGAATAGAACATCAAGAAACATTAATGAAGATTAATCAATGTGAAAACTCCAAAACCGATAATTCTTTTGAAACGTATATGACTATTTCATCCCAATTTGATGTTGATTGGTCGTATTGTGATCTAACAGGAGTTGTACTAAGACATGTTTCATTAGTAGGTGCAGATTTGAGTGGTGCTGATTTGAGTGGTGCTGATTTGACAGGAGTTAATTTAGTAGGTGCAGATTTGAGTGGTGCAAAATTATTTGGCGTGGATTTCAGACAAGCGGATTTGTATCAAGCTAATTTGGAAAATGCAATTCTAGACGGAGCTGATTTAAGAGATACAGTAATGGAAGATGTTAATCTAAACAATGCATCCTTAAAACATGCATATATCTATAAAACAATTCTTGCAAATACAGAATTTACAAATGTAGATGCATCTTATTCAAATTTTTGTGGTCAAGATTTGACCAAAAAGATTTTTCATAATACAAATCTAAGTGGTGCAAATTTAGCACATACAAAGATGCAATATACATACTTAGGAAGTGCAATCTTGTATGAAACTAATTTTGAAGAATCAAATCTAATCGGATCAGATTTTTCAGATAATTCATTAAAAAAAGTTAATTTTAAAGGAAGTAATCTATATTCAGTAAATTTAAAAAATTCTGACTTAACTGAAGCCAATTTGGAAAATGCAGATTTGACTAACGCTAATTTGGAAAATGCAGATTTGACTAATGTAAAAATTTTTGGAGTGGATTTTACTTCAACAAAAATTAATGGTGCAAATATGAATGACGTAGACGAAACAAAGACGGAGGATTTTTATGAAAAATCAGACACAAAGATATTAAAAAAATATTCAAACCTATTAGATGGAAATTTTTCAAATTTAGATATTAGTGATATGGATATTTCAGAGTCAAAATTTCATAAAATAGATTTTTCAAACTCCGACATGTCTAATAATAAAATGGCCCATGTTGACTTTCAAGGATCAGATTTATCACATACAAATTTGACGAATGCTGAATTATTAGGTGCAAATCTATCAGGTGTAAATTTAGTAGGTGCAAATTTATCTGGGGCAAATTTATCTAATTCAAATTTATCTGGTGCAAATCTCAAAGATGCAATTTTAGATAATGCTAAATTGTATGGAGCTGATTTAACAGGAGCTTATTTAGAAAATGCTAGTTTTGAAAAAGTAGATATCAAAGGTGCAAAATTCAATGGAGCCTACATGATAGGAGTTAGTTTTGAAAACATGGATTTACGAAATGCTAATTTGGAAGGAATTCATATGCCAGGACAAGATTTCAAAGGATTAGATCTAACAGGAATTAATTTACAAAATTCAGTTTTAAAAGAATCTAATTTTGAGAACTCTAACTTAGCAAATGCAAATTTAGATTCAGCATATCTTAATTCTGTAAATTTTAAAAATGCAGATATGACAAATGTAAGTTTGAATAATGCAGACTTGGGTGCAGCAGATTTAACTAATGCTAATTTGGATAGTGCAAAAATACAAAATTCTTTTTTTAAAAATGCAAAGATGGAAAATATGAATATTAATGAAACAATAACAGATAGTTGCTTTGAACAAGATTTGATTAATAGAATGATTTGTAAAATTAAATTGGAATTAAATCCAGACAGTCCACCCTATGAAACAAATTACGATTTTAGAGATAATTACGTATTAAGAAATTAAAGCCTCGAGTGGGATCCGAACCCACGACCTTTTCATTACGAGTGAAATGCTCTACCAGACTGAGCTATCGAGGCACGAACGATTTCTTCTCAGAGTTTATAAAAAGCGTTTCTGGTTTAAAGAAGTGAAAATTTCAATATCAGGAATACGAGGAGTATATGGAAAAGATTT